>NZ_NOIF01000007.1 GCF_002265265.1 Photobacterium sanguinicancri | reverse complement strand
TCCTAGTAGTTTAATTTTAGGCTCTATATTTACTATTTTCGGTTGGTCTTTAACGAGTGATGATATAATTACTTGTATATCTATAGTGGGGGTGGGTGTTATTCAATGGTTTTATCTTTGGCCGCATCTTGCTCGTTACATTATATGTCGTAATTTTCACAGGAAATAAGAGGTAACTATATTAACTTTGAGGTTCTTATGGCTTTAATTTAATGAGGTTATTCATTTGCATTATATTTATCATGAGTTTAGAGGTGGGTTGGGTTTGTTAAGTAAAGTGATTAAGCATAAGCTGGGGGATCTGGTTGACTATAAAGTAAAGAAAATATTAATATTATCGTTAATTACTGCGACATCAGGTTGTAACTGGAATAGTAATGACGATGATAAGTCTTCGAAAGACTCTGAATTAAAAAGTTTAGCAGGTAGATGGGTAAACCAATGTCAAGCTGGTTTTATTATAAATAACAATATTCCAGTAAATGGACGGTTTATTCTAACAACATTAGACTTTGCTGGCTCGCAGCTTGAAGTGACCCAACAAACATTTACATCTGATAATTGCGATAATAATCCACTCTGGCAGCAAAAAGATGTGTATTCCATTGAGATTGGAGCTAAGTATAAATTACAATCTGAAGAGATGGTATCCAACATTGATATTACATATTCTGGCGATGTTAATAAAACTACACGATATGATATATATTCACTTGATAATAATAGGGGGAGGGCACAATTAAAATTAGGAGTGGCAACAAGTCAAAACGATGGAAGAAATAGTGATGGTCGATTTGAAGTGTTGGGAGATACGTATCATAAAATATAAACACGAAAAGGCATTAATTTGTATAAGGGATAATGATGAAACACCTATTAATTTTAATCGTTATGGCTTCAACACAAGTGAATGCAAGTTGGTTTAGTCAAGATTATGTTCATGGTGTCTCCCAGGAAAAAGTTGAGATACTCAGTGAAGCTCTAAAAAGAGGAGATGTTCTTTTTATTGATACTCGTGAGCCAGGTGAGTATTTAGAGTCACGAATTCCGACTGCTGTAAATATTCCATTAAGGGATGTGGGTTCTATTAACATTGAGGAAATGAGGTCTTATAAATATGTAGTACCTTATTGCTTGAAAGACTTTAGAGGTTTTGAAACCGCTAAGATATTACAATCAAAAGGATTAACGAATGTCGTATTAATGGAGCCTGCTGGATTTAATGGTTGGCGCTTACTAAAGATGCCAATAGAAAAGTAAATATTTCGTAGTTCGAACTTTCCATTTTTCCGGATTACGTACAAGGATGTATTATGAGTGTCAATAACCGACATTTAGTTTTGTTGTTCATGTCTTTTATATGTACCCCTTTTTATTTATGGTTAGAGAATACAGGTAATCCGATTTTTTATCTCTCTGATTATGTCCCCATTGGACAAGGTTTTTATGTATGGTCAAAGATTTTTGCATTATGGACTTTGTTACTTTTTGGTATCCAAATAATTGTTGGTCTTGCTAATGTTCATATAGATGCAATGTCTAAGGAAAGGTTTCATATCTGCTTGGGTTTAGCTGTTTTTAGTTTTATGTTTCTTCATATTGCTGGGTTTATAGCGGGTACAACTCTTAGAAGTGGTCATTTTACCGGGCATTTTTTATTACCGGATATTGATGATTACTATCACGCAAGAATTACGGTCGGGTTGTTTAGTCTGCTCCTCGTGTTTACTGCTTTACTTTCACGCTTATTGTCTTTGGCTGCTTTAAAGTGTTGGGGGCACCGATTGATGATTCCTGCGTTTTATTTGTCTTCTTGGCATGCGTTAGCGATAGGGACTGAATCTCGTCATCCCGTGTTGCAAAGTATCATCATTGTGTTGATGGTTACTGTAGCTTTTTTATGTTTATATCGAGCGAAGATATTGTATATGGCTAGGGTTAGCTAACGATGCGGTTAAGTCTTCTCTTCTTCTTTTGTGCCTTTTTATCTCAGCCCCTTTTTGCAACTACACTACCTTATGGTATGTCTTTTGTGGGGCTTACCGAGGATGGTTGGCAAGCATTCATTGTGAGAGAAAGCGGTCAGGCTGAAGTTGTAGATAATGTCGATAACCCTCGACAATTTACATGGTCACCCGCGATGGATAAGGCTGTGTATTTAACACCTGATGGTACTGTGATTGTTCATGAAAATGAAATAGCAACAGTACTTGTAAGGCGTACACATCCAGATGCGTTTACTCAATTTCGCCTTACTAACAAAGGTCAAAAACTTCTCGCTGTTAGGTTGTTTAATAGACAAAGTGAAAAAACTGCAATTAGCGTTTGGGATACCCAAGCCTCTCGTTTTATTGATGTTCATCAGCAGATAGGGCAAGTGTTTGATCCCTATGAAACGGAAAAGCAGCTTTATTATAGTGCAGTATCTTGTGTGATTGGATGTGGGTTGATTTTACAAGAAGCATGGTTGAAAAATATGGTTACGCAACAAGTCCAACAGTTAACACTTCATAATGGCACACTTAGGTATCCGACACCTGATATACCGCGGCAACGTCTAGTCTATAGCTTAAATACTTCTTCACAGTACCACCTTTGGCAAGTTGATGACCTTGGTCGGCATCGCCAGTTAACTCATTCACTTTCCAGTGATATATGGCCGTCTGTTACTGCGGGAGGAGACATTTATTTTATTCGCCGTGGAGCAAGTGGTGGCATTTTAATGGTAATGAATACGGCAGGTGATGCTGTGCCTATTGTATTACCTCATGTTCAAGATATTCGTGATTTGGAGATAAACCAGTGATACAACGTCGAGTGAAAGCTATATTCTTCTTAATGTTGTTTTGTTTTACTTCCTCGTGTTTAGCTAAATCCAATACTGAGAATATAGAATCAAACTTAGTTGCGATTAAGCCTTTTGCTACGAATACGTTTAATCCTTCTGATACTAATGTCTTTCATTTTTCTATTGATATACATCAAAAAGTATTACTTGAAGTTTCTATTGTTTCGACAGATCGAGATGTAGTGAAAACGATTTATCCGCTTAAGCTAACGCAAAAAGGAACCCTGACTCTAGCATGGGATGGAAAGGATGAATTAGGCGTGGTAGTTCCGGATGAAGCATGGTTCCCAGTGATTCGTTATGTCTATGAAGGCGATGAGTATACAGTCACCCCTATGGATAATTCAGGAGGTGAAATCCTTCAATCAATCCCTATCGTTTTTCAGTCTAGAGAGCAGTTAAACATTACATTAGACCAGCCTGCGAGGTTATTAGTGCGGGCTGGGTTAAAATCCGGCGCAATGCTAAAAACGATCTCTGACTGGCGTCCATTAGTGTCAGGAACACACTTGATTCATTGGGATGGGCTTGATACTTCAGGTGTTTACCCATTTACTGAGTCTGAGGACTTCGCTGTTATGGCGACGGCCTTTGCGTTACCTGAACATGCAATTATGACATGGGGAAATGCTAGCATAGATTATGTCCAATGGCATAAATTGCGAGGTTATAGTGAACATGTGGCGGATCGACGAGCTAATATAAAGCAAAGTCGAGATGGTAAAACCTTATCCAAAGTGTTTTTTAAACCGATGTATTTACCTCGGGATCCTCGCGTAACAGTTTACTTTGATACCCGTCGGCAGGCTTCTGCCAACAATGAGCTTGCTTTTGTGCAAGTCGATATTCCTAAAGAAGATCGTGGCATTGTTGAAAAGAGTTTGTTTGAAGTCGGTTTTTTTATTAATGGTCAGTTTGTTTCAGAAGAAGAGCAAGGTTATGTTCCTTTTGTTTGGCAGTTTAACCCTAATGAGTATCCTAAAGGTGACCATTATCTGACAGTGAATATATCAGGCTTCGATGGTCAGGTCGGGGTTGCAACCGTTAAATTCACAAGTACAGGTAAAGGCAAATCGATGGATTAATTACCATACTGTAGTTGCCTATAAATTAACGCGGCTTGTTGGATCTGCGGGTAAATGGCATGAAACGTGGTTTCGAGTTGCTGGTAATGCGTGAATATGTCTGTGGGGGTGTTGGCAAGCTGGTGTAGTTTAGGACGACGGATAGCCATTCGGGTGAGGGCAGTTTCTATCGTTGCTGTTTCTTGGTATTGGATTAGCCACTGTTGCTGCCACATACGTGAGCTCATCTGCTGATAGCTTTCAGGTAAATTGTGCTGATAGATTTCAACTTCTTGGCGAGCAAAGGCGACGAATTGTGATAACGGCTGAGTGTGGTAATCATTCCAATGACGCGCGAGGAAATGATCCCATATTAGATCAAGGGCAATACCACTGACACGACGAGTCTCTGGTCGAAACAAGCGTTGGCATTGTTTAACTTGTGGCATGGCGTCGATATACCCATCAACAAAGCGATGCAGTTTGATGCCGTCAGCTGCGGCTTTGGTATGCTGTTTATAAGGGTCGCCTCGGACAAAATCGGCAAGCAGGTTTCCTGCCAAATGACTTCGACAAAAATCAGCGAGATCTAAATGTGCTAAAAAATTCACAATTACCTTATGCTCATGCGCCCGCGAGCGCATTGTGTTTCTAAAAGAATAGTGAATAGGTTAGCAAATGACAGCATAGCCTCGTCTACAGCTAATTTTATTGTTGCTTATGCCTCGGTTTCTGTTGGCTCAACTTCATCTTGTATTTCAAGCAAGGTAATGGCGATAGATACAAAGTCGCTATCGGTAATAATACCGACCAATACTTTCTCTTCTACCACAGGTAAGCAGCCAATTTTATGCTTTTGCATATACAGCGCCGCTTCTTTTAACCCAGCGTGACAATCTACACTCATTAGTGAGCGGTTCATGCATTTATGAAGTTGAATGTCGAGTGCCGACATAAAGTTACTTTGGGTGATCATCTCTAAGCTTGATTCTTGTGCGGATAGCACATCGCGTTGAGTGACTAAGCCGAGAAGATGGTGATTGTCATCAATGACAGGCACATGGCGAATAGCGTGTTTTTCCATTAAATCTTTCGCGTCAGCCAAGGTACTCGATGGGCCTAAAGCGTATGGATTTTGAGTCATCAT
This sequence comes from Photobacterium sanguinicancri, assembly GCF_002265265.1. Classification (GTDB taxonomy): domain Bacteria; phylum Pseudomonadota; class Gammaproteobacteria; order Enterobacterales; family Vibrionaceae; genus Photobacterium; species Photobacterium sanguinicancri. Next base: position 57,083 of record NZ_NOIF01000007.1, on the reverse strand, counting down.
ATCTGCGACAGTAAACATACTTGCCTCCATTAACAGGTAACAAATCCCTGTTCTATGAATGTAGCGAATATAAACCTAACTACCTATGACCACAGTCAAAAATTCACAAAATTCTCAACTGCTGTTTTATCGGTATTTTTCAGGTAAAGCCTTGGGACTGGCATATACTTGATTAATCAATATGCTTATTTGGCATTAAAATCGCACTAAATATTCATATTGATTGTCACATCAATAATAATAGGTAGAGTTATGGCTAGGTATATTGTTTTACTGCTGTTGTGCTTCGCAAGTTTACCTGTGTTTGCTTCATCTCCTACTGTATCCCCTCGAATCATTGGTGGCGTGACTAGCCAGAATGATGAGCTCCCTTGGCAAGTTTATCTCAATATTTCTTTTACTGATGGCACCTACGTTTGTGGGGGAGTGCTGGTGGCACAAGATGTCGTATTAACGGCGGCCCACTGTTTACAAAATGGTGGCCTAACCGCTAATGCCGCTGATATTAAAGTCTGGGCGGGTATATCAAGTGTATTTAGTGCTTCATCTCGTAATGCGTTGTCAGTGAGTCGTCGCACGATTAATAACAGCTACAATGCCTCTCGTTTTTCTAATGATATTGCTGTACTCAGGTTGGCAGCTCCTGCACCAGACAGTGCCAAACCGATATTAATAGCGAATCAAGACCAAATAGGCCGTGCCAATACCGAATTTCAAACCAGCTATACCCAAGGTGGCAATAATCCTGCGAATCTTTTGGTTTCAGGGTGGGGTAGTACCAGTGTGAATGGATCTTCGGGATCGTCGGATTTACAACAAACCTTACTCACTGGGGTGCCTGATAATACCTGTAATAATCAATGGGGTTCGGGTGTCACCAGCGGTGAAGCGAACATTTTTGTGTGTGCTATTTCTCCTTCGCCATTAGTGGTCCGCGACAGTTGCTTTGGTGACTCTGGCGGACCATTGGTATGGCAAGACCCACTTCGAGCTAGTGATGCTGATTTTGGTTTACGATTATTAGGCCTTGTCAGTTTTGGGGATGGCTGTGCCAGTTCTTTACCTGGGGTATATACCGAAGTAGTTAGTTTCACTGCTTGGATCAACACAGTAACGGGAAACCGTTTAGCATCTGTTAGCACGCCTAAGCTAAGTGTAAATCCGTTTGCGAGAGACTACAGTAATGCAGGAACCGATATCGCAGTGCCAAGCGTCGATAGTGTTACGGGTAGCGACGGTGGGGGCGGTAGTCTTGGTATTGTTGTGCTCTTGAGCTTATTGGGATTAGCCGTAAGGCGCGCTCTAACGCTTGTTTAGTCTCGCGTCATTTCGAACTTTCCTTGAAATTGCAGTAAGGCAGCCTATACTAGCTGCCTCTGTTTTTTGAGGCGCGACAAAATGCAAGTTTCTGATTTTCACTTTGAGTTACCTGATGAGCTTATTGCTCGTTACCCACAACCTGAGCGTACTGCGAGTCGACTACTTCAGTTGACGGGAAATACTGGTGAACTGCAGCATAAAGGCTTTAAAGATGTGCTGGATTTAGTTGAACCGGGTGATTTACTCGTATTCAACAATACCCGAGTGATCCCTGCTCGCGTGTTTGGCCGCAAAGAGTCAGGTGGCAAAATTGAAGTGTTAGTGGAGCGTATGCTGGATGATAAAAGCATCCTTGCCCATGTTCGTGCTTCTAAATCACCAAAACCGGGTAACGTCCTGTTTTTAGGTGATAATGATGAACACCAAGCTGAAATGGTGGCGCGTCACGATACGCTATTTGAAATCCGCTTTACAGGTGATCAAACGGTCCTTGAAGTATTGGAAGATGTCGGCCACATGCCGTTACCACCATACATTGACCGCCCTGATGAAGAAGCAGATAAAGAACGTTACCAAACGGTTTACAACGCGAAGCCTGGCGCAGTAGCAGCACCAACCGCGGGCCTTCATTTTGATGATGAACTACTGGCTGCCATTAAAGCGAAAGGTGCAGACTTTGCGTTTGTTACTTTGCATGTAGGCGCTGGTACTTTCCAGCCTGTTCGTGTTGATGATATTAACGATCATCACATGCACTCAGAGTACGTGGAAGTTCCGCAAGATGTTGTCGATGCAGTGCTAACAACGAAAGCAAATGGCGGTCGTGTGATTGCCGTAGGTACGACATCGGTTCGTTCACTTGAATCAGCTGCGCAAGATGCGCTGAAAAAAGGGACTGAGTTAGTGCCTTTCTTTGGTGATACCGACATCTTCATTTACCCAGGTGGTTACGAATTTCAATTGGTTGATGCGTTAGTGACAAACTTCCACTTACCTGAATCAACGTTGATCATGCTGGTGAGTACATTTGCAGGCTACGATCACACCATGAAAGCGTATCAAGTCGCGGTTGAAAACCAATACCGTTTCTTCAGCTACGGTGATGCCATGTTTATTACTCGTCGCACAAAAGACTAAACATTGGCTATGCTATCGAGGGTATTTGTTGATTTACGTAGTAAGAGTGAACAAATACGCCTTGAAGCGGGTTTAATTATCGACTTACTCAGTTAAGTCAGTGTCATGTAAGGCTGCATTTGTTAAAATTGCAGCCTTTCTTGCGCTAAGTGCACCAGAATTTAGCTGTTATGTTTATCATAATGGCTAGTATTGTCGAAAAGTCGGCAATGCTATCGCTAAAATACATTAGGCATTCCGCCCGTTGTATTTGCTCTGACTAGATGCCGTGTTTGTTCACCGCTATGACTAGCAGATTGTTATGTCAGATTGTTTCTCTGGCTTTTGGAGGTTGTGTGAAATTTGAATTAGATAAAACGCAGGGTCGTGCACGTCGCGGTCGTTTGCAGTTTGAACGTGGTACGGTTGAAACCCCTGCGTTTATGCCTGTAGGTACTTACGGTACTGTTAAAGGTATGACACCGGAAGAAGTAAAAGAAACAGGTGCACAAATCCTGTTAGGTAATACTTTCCACCTTTGGTTACGCCCTGGCCAAGAAGTAATGAAACTTCATGGTGATTTGCATGACTTCATGCAATGGCAAGGCCCGATCTTGACCGATTCAGGCGGCTTCCAAGTATTTAGCCTTGGCGCAACGCGTAAAATTACCGAAGAAGGTGTTCATTTCCGTAACCCTGTAAACGGTGACAAAGTTTTCATGGACGCTGAAAAGTCGATGGAAATCCAATACGATCTTGGTTCTGACATCGTTATGATTTTCGATGAGTGTACGCCGTACCCAGCGACACACGACGAAGCGAAGAAGTCGATGGAAATGTCATTACGTTGGGCTCAACGTAGTCGTAACCATTTCGACAAGCAAGAAAACCCGAATTCCCTATTTGGTATCGTTCAGGGTGGTGTATATGAAGATCTTCGTGATGTTTCAGTTGAAGGCCTAACCAATATTGGCTTCGACGGTTACGCAGTAGGTGGCCTAGCAGTAGGTGAGCCGAAGGAAGACATGCACCGTATTCTTGAACATACGTGCCCGAAATTGCCTCAAGATAAGCCACGTTACCTGATGGGCGTTGGTAAACCAGAAGATTTAGTTGAAGGTGTTCGCCGCGGTATCGATATGTTCGACTGCGTAATGCCTACACGAAATGCCCGAAATGGCCACTTATTTGTGACCGGTGGTGTGATCAAGATCCGTAATGCGAAACATAAAACAGACACAACGCCACTAGATCCGCATTGTGACTGTTACACTTGTCGTAATTACTCTAAGGCGTATTTATACCACTTAGATAAATGTAACGAGATTCTTGGTTCACGTCTGAATACAATTCATAACTTGCGTTATTACCAACGTTTGATGGAAAGTATTCGTACGGCGATTGACGAAGATCGTTTCGATGCGTTTGTAGATGAATTCTATGCGCGTCGTGACCGTGAAGTTCCACCATTAAAAAACGCTTAACAATTAACGAGGACGTTATTAAATGAGTCTTTTCATTTCTCAGGCACATGCCGCAGCTGAAGGTGCTCCACAAGGCGGTAGCATGCAGCTTTTCATCATGCTTGGTCTGTTTGCTGTAATTTTTTACTTCATGATTTATCGTCCACAGGCGAAACGTGCGAAAGAGCATAAAAATCTTATGTCTTCCATGGGCAAAGGTGATGAAGTGCTAACGAACGGCGGCCTACTAGGTAAGATCTCTAAAGTATCTGAAGATAACGACTACATTGTTATCGCGCTTAACGACAGCACTGAAGTAACAATCAAGAAAGACTTCGTGACTGCTGTTCTGCCAAAAGGCACGATGAAGTCTCTATAATTATTCGCTTTGAAGGATCATAGCAGTGCTAAACCGTTATCCATTGTGGAAGAACCTGATGGTAGTGTTCGCACTCCTCATCGGTTTGCTTTATGCACTTCCCAACATTTACGGTGAAGATCCAGCGATTCAAATCTCCGGGGCGCGTGGCGCCTCGGTAGATATGTCTGCTCTGGATGTTGTCACCGAAGACCTAGAAAAAAGTAAAATCTCCTACAAATCTATCGCTTTCGAGAACGGTGCTGTTCTGGTCCGCTTCAACGACCCTGATACGCAAATCAGTGCTCGCGATATTCTCAACGACGAACTCGGTGAAGACTACGTTGTAGCCTTAAACCTTGCACCTGCAACCCCTAGCTGGCTTGAATCAATTGGTGCTTCACCGATGAAACTTGGTCTTGACCTGCGTGGTGGTGTTCACTTCTTAATGGAAGTGGATATGGATGCGGCAATGGAAAAATTGCTGGGTCAGCAGGAAGAAACATTCCGTACTGAACTGCGTGAAGCAAAAATTCGTTACCGTGCGATCAGTAAAACTGATACTACGGTTGAAGTACGCCTGCGTGATGCCGAGCAAATGGCACAAACAGAGCGTGAGCTTGCGAAACTTCACCCTGATATGATCTTTAGCGATAGCACCAGCAATGGCCGCTTCGTGGTGAGCGCAACATTCTCTGAAGAGCGCTTAAAAGAGATCCGTAACTATGCGGTAGAGCAAAACATCACTATTCTTCGTAATCGAGTGAATGAATTGGGTGTTGCTGAGCCATTGGTACAACGCCAAGGTGCTAGCCGTATCGTTGTTGAATTACCGGGTGTTCAAGACACTGCGCGCGCAAAAGAAATTTTAGGTGCGACAGCAACGCTTGAATTCCGTGAAGTAGATAGCAGTGCTGATATAGCAGCAGCCATGGCAGGTCGCGTACCTGCTGGTAGTGAAGTGAAAACAGCACGTGATGGCCGCCCAGCGGTACTGAAAAAACGTGTCATCCTAACGGGTTCTCACATTACTGATGCAAGCTCAAGTGCTGATGAATACGGTCGTCCACAAGTTAACATCTCGCTAGATAGCGAAGGTGGTAGCAAGATGACAGCCTTCTCACGTAATAACGTTGGTAAGCTTATGGCTACCATGTTCACTGAATATAAAGACAGTGGCGAACGTGATGAAAACGGTAAAGTGATTCTTGAAAAGCACGAAGAAGTGATCAACCAAGCAACAATTCAAACTGCGCTTGGTCGTAACTTCCGTATCACAGGTATCGACTCTGCTGCTGAAGCGCACAACTTAGCATTGCTATTACGTGCGGGTGCATTGATTGCGCCTATTTCAATTGTAGAAGAGCGTACTATCGGTCCATCAATGGGTCAGCAAAATATCGATATGGGCGTGCAAGCGTGTCTATGGGGTATGTTAGCTGTAATGCTGTTTACGCTGATTTATTACCGTAAATTTGGCTTGATTGCCAATATGGCATTGATGATGAACTTGGTGATGATTATCGGTGTTATGTCGATGATCCCAGGGGCTACCATGACCTTGCCAGGTATTGCCGGTATCGTATTAACTGTAGGTATGGCCGTTGATGCCAATGTACTGATCTTTGAACGTATTCGTGAAGAATTACGTGAAGGCCGCAGCCCTCAACATGCGATTCAGCAGGGTTACGCGAACGCATTCAGTACCATTGCCGATGCAAATATCACTACGTTAATCACTGCAATTATTTTGTTTGCCGTGGGTACAGGTGCTATCAAAGGCTTCGCAGTAACGTTATCGATTGGTATTTTGACCTCGATGTTTACGGCGATTATCGGTACGCGTGCAGTAGTTAACTTTATCTACGGCGGAAAACGCGTAGATAAGCTGTCGATCTAGAGGGACGCTGGAATGTATCAATTAATGAAAGCGGATAAAGTGATCGACTTTATGCGTTGGTCGAAAGTGGCCTTTGTTGTCTCTCTCGTTATGATTGCAGTAGCAATAGGTACGGTTGCGACTAAGAAGCTTAACTGGGGTCTTGATTTTACGGGTGGTACTTTAATTGAAGTAGGTTTTGAACAACCTGCTGATTTAGGCCTTATTCGTGAATCGCTTGAGAAAGCAGGCTTTGGTGATGCCATTGTTCAAAACTTCGGTACTGCACGTGATGTATTAGTACGTCTTCAGCCTCGTGAAACCTTGAAAGGTGAGAAGCTAGGCTTACAGATCATTGATGCGCTAAAAGTGGGTACTGAGCAAAACGTTGAAATGCGTCGTATCGAGTTCGTTGGTCCAAATGTGGGTGATGAACTTGCAGAAGCGGGTGGTCTAGCAATTATTGCTTCATTACTTTGTATCTTGCTGTATGTATCAATGCGTTTTGAATGGCGTCTTGCTGCGGGTGCGGTACTGGCCTTGGCACACGATATTATTATTACTATCGGTATCTTTTCGTTCTTACAAATTGAAGTGGATTTAACCATTGTTGCAGCCTTGCTGACAGTGGTTGGTTACTCGCTCAATGATACCATCGTGGTATTTGACCGAATCCGTGAAAACTTCCGTAAGATGCGTAAAGGTGACTCATCTGATGTAATGAACAACTCGATTACCCAAACATTAAGCCGTACGTTAATTACGTCGGCAACAACATTGTTTGTGGTTATTGCCTTGTTCTTACAAGGTGGCACTATGATCCACGGCTTTGCGACCGCATTGCTGATTGGTATCGTGGTAGGTACTTACTCGTCTATTTACGTGGCTTCTGCACTTGCTCTGAAACTAGGTATTGTTCGTGAACACCTAATGCCACCGCAAGTTGAGAAAGAAGGTGAAGAGTTTGAATCTATGCCTTAGTGGTGTGTGATTCTTGCTTATAAAAACGGTGCCCATGTGGCACCGTTTTTTTATGTCTGTATGACAACGCAGAGAATGGAGTGGCTTAGTTAGCCCATTCACTGGCAGGGCGCTGCTTACCGCCATTCATTTTATTGCCTTGCTCAATCAAGGTTGTCAGCTTGGTGTTGTGGCTGAGATCTAACTCGACGAGGTCATTGTTCATCACATTCAGCAGCTCAAGCTCGGTTGCTGCGCTTACATCCAAAGCAGTGAGTTCGTTTGATGGCAGCGCAAGTCGTTCTAAACGGCTTTTTTTACTCAGTACCACATTCTCTAGTTGGTTATTTCCCGCCAATAATTTTTCTAGTTTAGAGTTAGCAGTCATATCCAGGGTCTCTAGTTCATTTTCTGTGATGACGAGACTGCGTAGGTTTTCATTCTCACTCAGGTCTAATGCTTGGATTTCGTTATCTGCTAAGTTAACGGCACGTAGTTCTGGGTTGTTGGTGAGGTCAATGGCTGCGAGTTGATTATCTTTTAGCGATAGCTCGCGTAGGTTTTCAAAATATTTCAGCTCATCGACAGATTTAATATCGCTGTTATCACAATCCAGTTCTGTAATGTCTTCTGAATACTGTTCATTGGCTTCTAATACACAGGTACGGAAGTTTTGATCGGCAAAGGGAATTGCATCCACGGTTTCATAATGTTTGTCACAGCCGCTTAATAGCGATGTGCAGATAATGGCAATAGCGGAGAGGGGCAGAGTGCGCGTGAAAAGAGACGACATAACAGTAACCTACAGAAACGAGAAATAAACGCGTATTCTACATAATCAGTATGATGTTTTATAAGTGTTAGATCAGGTTATCGAAGGCATGGCTGCCTGTTAGGGAAGGAATCGTCAAATTTGTTGAAAAAAAAAGCCCCGCACATTGTGCAGGGCTTTAAAATTTGGTGAGTAATCAAAGATTACTTAGACAGTGCATCGCTACCGTGTTCACGGATTTTAGCTAGCATTGGCTTAACTACACGTGCATTACCAGCAACAATGTTACCAGACGTGATGTAGTTAGTGTTACCAGTGAAGTCTGTACAGATAGCACCAGATTCGCGAGCGATTAGTTCGCCTGCAGCGATTTCCCAAGGCTTAAGGCCTAATTTGAAAACGCCATCAACACGGCCAGCAGCTAGGTAACATAAGTCTAGCGCACTTGAACCCATTTGACGCATGTCGTCACACTCAACGAATAATGCGCTTTGGATTTTCATGTAGCTTTCAGCATGTTGCTTAGCAGCAAACGGTAGACCAGTTGCAAGGATAGTACCAGCAAGGTTACGCGGTTGAGTTGCACGTAGGCGTTGGCTGTTCAATTGAGCGCCAGAACCACGTGTTGCAGTGAATAGTTCGTTACGAGCAGGGTCGTAAACGGCAGCTACTTCAGTACGGCCACGCATGCGTAGTGCTACTGAGATAGCGAAGTGAGGCAAACCTCGTGCGAAGTTTTTGGTGCCATCCACTGGGTCAATGATCCACTGACATTCTTTGTCACGGCCTTCTTTAGTACCAGTCTCTGCGCCAATGATGCAGTGATCAGGGTAAGACTTAAGAATTGTTTCGATGATGAGAGCTTCAGCTTCAAGATCGATATTAGTAACGACGTCATTACCTTTTTCAGCAACCTCGATTGATTGAGGTTTTTCTAGTGATTTTATGACATGGTCACCGGCCTTTCGTGCAGCACGAATGGCGATGTTTAGCATCGGATGCATAGGATCTTCCCAACGGATGTTAAAGAACTAAAAAGCGGCGGCGAGTATAACAGAGCCGTGCAAAAATGGAAGTGGTTATTTTTTATTCATCTGGGTGGGTAATAAAAGCATTTTAGGAAATAGGCTGCATGGATTGAAGTGTAATTCTGATAATAATGTTGATTGAAACTACATGTTTTCCCCACTTTCAAAATGGCTGTGCTAAAATCCTACGGCTTTAACAAATCGTCGGAAAATTGCTACGTCATGTTAGATAAAATCAGCGTTGTTTTAATTGGTACATCCCACCCTGGGAACATAGGTTCTGCCGCCAGAGCCATGAAGGTGATGGGCTTAACAAATCTTGTCCTTGTTGATCCTGCTTGTGAGATCGATGAGAAGTCTATTGCCCTCGCTGCAGGTGCTGCGGATATTGTTGAGAACGCCAAAATCGTCAACACACTTGATGAAGCAATTGCTGATTGTGGTTTAGTGATTGGCTCAAGTGCTCGTTCACGTACATTGGAGTGGCCTCAGCTAGATCCTCGTGAATGTGGCATCAAAACGATTGAAGAAACTAATTCCCACCCTGTTGCAATTCTATTTGGCCGCGAGCGTACCGGTCTAACCAATGAAGAACTGCAAAAATGTCACTGTCATGTCTACATTCCTGCAAATCCTGAATATAGCTCACTGAATTTAGCGATGGCAGTACAGACAATTAGCTACGAGATTCGCATGGCGCATCTTGAAGCTGAAAAGTACAAAGGTGAAAAGCAAGAGGTTGAATATCCTCGTGCTAAAGAACTAGAAATGTTCTATGAACACCTTGAAAAAGTGACTCGCCAAACCCAATTTATCAATAAGAACCATCCTGGTATGGTCATGACTAAATTGCGTCGTTTATTTAGCCGTGCTCGCCCTGAGCAGCAAGAGTTGAATATCCTGCGTGGTATCCTTTCTTCAGTTGAGAAATCTTTAGCTTCTCGCGAAAAGTAGACCTACATAGCAAAGGGTTAAAAGCCTGACCGAATTAGTCGGGTATATACTTGACTGTTTTAGTCAGGTATGCAAAACTGCTCCCATATACATGAGTGGGTAGCGGTGTGTTATGAAATTGACTTCAAAAGGAAGATATGCAGTAACAGCGATGTTAGATGTCGCCTTGCATTCTCAAGATGGCCCAGTGCCTTTGGCTGATATTTCAGAGCGCCAAGGTATCTCGCTGTCATATTTAGAACAGCTTTTTTCTCGGTTGCGTAAAGCCGGTTTAGTGGCAAGTGTTCGTGGTCCCGGTGGTGGTTACCGCCTTGGTGAAGACGCGGATGCTATTGCTATTGGCATGGTTATCGCAGCTGTAGATGAGTCAGTAGATGCAACTAAGTGTCATGGGAAAGGTGGTTGTCAAGGCGGAGCCCGCTGTTTAACTCACACCTTATGGCACGATTTAAGTTCACGCATCAGTGGCTTTTTAAACAACATCACGCTCGGTGAGCTGATGAAAGACAACGATGTTCAAGCCATTTCTGACCGTCAAGATCAGTATTTACAAAACAGCGTTGCTAAGTCGAATTTAGTAAATAAAAAACAACACGATAACGCCACCATTGGTGTCGATGTCCGCTCCTAGAGACTAGCTGTCCGTGTTTTCGGAGATGAAAATGAAATTGCCTATATATTTAGATTATTCTGCTACTTGTCCTGTTGATCCACGTGTTGCCGAAAAGATGGTGCAGTGTATGACTATGGACGGCTGCTTTGGTAACCCAGCTTCTCGCTCTCACCGTTACGGTTGGCAGGCAGAAGAAGCGGTAGACAACGCACGTGAACAAATTGCAGATCTTCTAAATGCAGACCCGCGTGAAATTGTTATCACGTCGGGTGCTACTGAGTCTGATAACTTAGCAATCAAAGGTGTTGCGCACTTTTACCATAAAAAAGGTAAGCACATCATCACGTGTAAAACAGAGCATAAAGCTGTTTTAGACCCATGTCGTCAACTAGAACGTGAAGGTTTTGAGGTGACATACCTTGACCCTGAAGAAAACGGCCTGATCGACATGGCTAAGCTTCGTGATGCACTTCGTGAAGACACCGTTTTAGTGTCTATCATGCACGTGAACAACGAAATTGGTGTGATCCAAGACATCACAGCAATTGGCGAATTATGTCGCGAACGCAAAATTGTTTTCCACGTTGATGCAGCGCAATCTGCAGGTAAATTACCAATCGACGTGCAAGAAATGAAAGTTGATTTGATTTCGATGTCAGCGCACAAACTGTACGGCCCTAAGGGTATTGGTGCATTGTACGTTCGTCGTAAGCCACGTATTCGCCTAGAAGCGCAAATGCACGGTGGCGGTCATGAACGTGGAATGCGTTCTGGTACGCTAGCTACGCATCAAATCGTCGGTATGGGCGAAGCTTGTCGAATTGCAAAAGAAGAAATGGAGCAAGATCGTGCTCACGCTGATGCAATGCGCCAACGCTTACTTGATGGCATTAAAGACATCGAAGCAACAACAATTAACGGTGACCTAGAGCAACGTGTTGCAAACAACTTAAACGTAAGTTTTGCATTCGTTGAAGGTGAATCACTGCTAATGGCACTGAAAGATCTAGCAGTTTCATCTGGTTCTGCATGTACATCTGCAAGCCTAGAGCCTTCGTACGTACTACGTGCACTTGGCTTGAACGATGAACTGGCACACAGCTCAATCCGTTTCTCTTTCGGTCGTTTCACGACTGCAGAAGAAATTGATCACGCAATCAACCAAATCAGCACCGCAGTTGAAAAACTACGTGAGATGTCGCCACTTTGGGACATGTACAAAGAAGGTGTAGATTTAGATACCGTTGAGTGGGCACACCACTAATCTTTGCGGTCATATAGCATTCGAGGAAATTATCATGGCGTATAGTGAAAAAGTCATCGATCATTATGAGAACCCGCGTAACGTGGGCTCATTTGATAAAAACGATAAAAGTGTTGGTAGCGGCATGGTGGGTGCACCAGCTTGTGGCGACGTAATGAAGCTGCAAATTAAAGTTACCGACGATGGCATCATCGAAGATGCTAAATTTAAAACATATGGTTGCGGTTCTGCTATTGCTTCTAGTTCACTTATTACAGAGTGGGTTAAAGGTAAAACATTAGACGAAGCTGCATCAATCAAGAACTCAGCGATTGCTGAAGAACTTGAATTACCGCCTGTAAAAGTTCACTGCTCAATTCTTGCAGAAGATGCAATTAAAGCAGCTGTAACTGATTACAAAAAGAAACACGAAGAAAATTAATTCCGTTGAGGGTTGTTGTATATGGCCATTACTATTACTGAAGCGGCAGCAAGTCGCGTAGCTACTTTCCTAGAAAACCGTGGTAAAGGCATTGGTCTTCGTCTCGGCGTCCGTACTTCAGGGTGTTCAGGAATGGCCTATGTGCTCGAATTCGTAGATGAACTCGATGAAGGCGATCAAGTGTTTGAAAAGCAAGGCGTAAAGGTGATTATTGATCCTAAGAGCCTTGTTTACCTTGATGGTACTGAGCTAGATTTTGCCAAAGAAGGCTTAAACGAAGGCTTCCAGTTCAATAACCCTAACGTATCGAGCGAATGCGGTTGTGGCGAAAGCTTTAACGTATAATCGCCTTTTCTATGCGCAGTATAAAGTGTGAATTATTTCACTTTTCACTGCGCATTTTACTGATACTAGATGCGATATGAATCATTTCGAATTATTTGGCCTACCTTTCCAATTTGAACTCGATGGTAGCCTTCTCTCACACCAGTTTCGTGAACTGCAGCGTCGTTTCCATCCTGATAATTTTGCTACGGCTTCAGAGCGTGATCGCTTGATGTCGGTACAAAAAGCCGCTCAAATTAACGATGCATTCCAAACGCTTAAGCACCCTATTTCTCGTGCAGAGTACATGCTTTCTGAGCGTGGCCTAGACATCCGTGGCGAGCACAAAACATTGCAAGACCCAATGTTCTTGATGCAGCAAATGGAACTGCGTGAAGAACTTGAAGAAATTTCTGATGCTAGCGATCCTGCCGATGCTCTATTTGATTTTGAGCAACAAACTAAAACGCTCTTTAAAGCACAACTCCTAGAGCTTGAAGCATTATTGGCAGAGAGTAATTGGAATGATGCGGCGGATGCCGTGCGTAAGCTTAAATTTATTGATAAGCTGCGTGACGAAGTTGAGCGTCTGGAAGAGACGTTACTAGATTAAAAACAGGAATCACCATGGCACTGTTACAGATTGCTGAACCAGGTCAAAGCGCTGCACCGCACCAACATCGTCTTGCGGTAGGTATTGATCTGGGTACGACAAATTCATTAGTTGCTGCTGTTCGCAGCGGCGAACCCGCGACACTGGTAGATGATAATGATCGTTCATTATTACCATCTATTGTTCATTACGGTGAGCAATCGGTGTTAGTCGGCCATGATGCAAAAGCATTCGCACAGCAAGACCCAGAGAATACCGTCATTTCTGTTAAGCGAATGATGGGCCGCTCATTGGTTGATATTGAACAGCGTTACCCACATTTACCTTACCAGTTCACTGCAACTGACAACGGTTTGCCACAACTGGTAACACGTCATGGTGTTATTAACCCAATTCAAGTGTCCGCTGAAATCCTTAAGACATTGACAGAGCGTGCAACGCAAACGCTGGGTGGTGATCTTGAGGGGGTAGTGATCACGGTTCCTGCCTACTTCGATGATGCTCAACGTGCTGGTACCAAAGATGCAGCGCAACTGGCTGGCTTAAATGTATTACGCCTACTGAATGAGCCAACAGCAGCGGCGATTGCTTATGGTTTAGATTCAGGTCAAGAAGGTGTGATTGCTGTTTATGACCTCGGTGGCGGTACTTTTGATATTTCTATTTTACGCTTATCAAAAGGCGTATTTGAAGTATTGGCGACGGGCGGTGATTCTGCGCTAGGTGGTGATGATTTCGATCACCTATTGGCAGATTGGATTGCGACCCAAGCCGGCCTTGGTGAAGACTTAACTGCGCAACAGCGCCGTATTCTGCAAGATGCAGCAACAGACGCTAAAATTGCCTTATCAGATAACACAACAACTTCGATTGATGTGTTGGGCTGGCAAGGTGAAATTACACGTGAACAGTTTAATTCATTGATTCAACCATTAGTGAAGAAAACGTTGATGTCATGCCGCCGCGCACTACGCGATGCGGATGTTGAAAGTGATGACGTAATTGAAACTGTTATGGTCGGTGGTTCGACACGCGTCCCACTGGTGCGTGAATTAGTCGGTGATTACTTTGGTAAAACACCACTAACAACCATTGATCCAGATAAAGTTGTTGCTATTGGGGCATCTATTCAAGCTGATATTTTAGTGGGCAATAAGCCAGATACTGAGATGTTATTATTGGATGTGATCCCATTATCATTGGGTATTGAAACCATGGGTGGCATGGTTGAAAAAATCATCCCACGTAACACCACAATTCCTGTTGCACGTGCACAAGAATTTACCACGTTCAAAGATGGTCAGACTGCAATGTCTGTTCACACTGTACAAGGTGAACGTGAAATGGTGAGCGATTGTCGTTCACTGGCACGCTTTACGCTGCGCGGTATTCCAGCAATGGCGGCAGGTGCTGCCCATATCCGTGTGACTTACCAAGTTGATGCTGACGGTTTACTGTCTGTGACAGCGATGGAAAAGAGCAGCGGTGTACAATCGTCTATTCAAGTTAAGCCGTCTTACGGTTTAAGTGATAATGAAATCGCGACTATGATTCGTGATTCAATGACCTACGCACAAGACGATAAAGATGCACGAGCGCTCGCTGAACAACAAGTTGAAGCCGATCGTGTGTTAGAAGGACTTATTGCAGCATTGGCTCAAGATGGTGATACATTACTATCGAAGGAAGAGCGTAGTGCGTTGGAAGCTGTGATGATGGAATTGGTTCAATTGCGTCAAGGTACTGATGTACGCGCAATTGAAAATGGTATTAAGAAAACAGACAAAGCTAGCCAAGATTTTGCTTCTCGTCGAATGGACAAATCTATTCGACAGGCATTGGCTGGTCAATCTATTGATGAGGTTTAGGCATGCCTAAAATTGTTGTATTACCCCACGAAGATCTTTGCCCAGAAGGCGCAGTACTTGAAGCTGAAGAAGGCCAAACAGTACTGGACGTTGCCCTGAAAAATGGCATCGCGATTGAGCATGCTTGTGAAAAATCATGTGCATGTACAACTTGCCATGTGATTGTACGTGAAGGCTTTGATTCGTTGGATGAAAGTGATGAGCTTGAAGATGACATGCTAGATAAAGCATGGGGTCTTGAGCCTGAATCACGCTTAGGTTGCCAAGCTAAAGTTGCTCAAGTTGATCTTGTGGTTGAAATTCCGAAATACACGCTAAATCTGGCGTCGGAACAACACTAATCACAAGTACTGCTCTGGCAGACAAAGTGACAATAAATATAGCTCTCCTGTTAACTGTTGCACAGCAATAGTCTGATAGGGGGGCTATATTTTTATGTAGTATTGAAAGGACAAGGAATGATTATGAGTTTGAAATGGATAGACTCGCTTGAAATTGCAATTGCACTTTGTGAACAGTACCCCGAACAAGATCCCCACACGGTACGTTTTACTGAACTACGTGAGTGGATCATGGAGCTTGAAGCGTTCGATGATGACCCTACCCATTGTAATGAACGTGTGCTCGAAGCGGTGCAGATGTATTGGATTGAAGAAGCGGACTGATCCATCAGTACGACAAGTCGATCTTGCTCTTACTTTTATGTAAAGAACTTGTTTAAATTTAATAGACAGGGCAAAGTATCGTTAAACGTGATTGAAAGCGGACCAATGGTCCGCTTTGTTGTATCTAAATGTTATATCATCTTGCAAACTAGCCAGTGCGCCCTCATAACCAAGGTTAAGGGTGAAACTGCGCCGCCTTTTATTTTGCGCTATTCACTAGATTGGAACAGAACCCAAGGAGTTTTACATGTCTGCCAATATGCTTGTTTTCTTATCTCAGGAGCCCGCGGATGCTAAGTGGGGAGGTAATGCTCTTGTATCTTATGATGCAGAGGGAACAACGATCCACCTAACAGATGATAATCCGTTAGTCGCGATTCAACGTGCGGCACGTAAACTTGATGGTCAAGGTATCAAACACGTAACGCTAATGGGGGACGGTTGGGAGCTTGAAAGTATTTGGTCTTTTATTCAAGGGCACCGTAACACCAAAGTAGGCAATGAAGTTGAGTGGACTGCGCTAGAAGCGACAGACGAAGCGGAACTACAAGCTCGCCTAAAAGCGACTAACTGGGTGCGTGAAGTTATCAACCAATCAGCTGAAGTTGTTCGTCCATCACAATTAGCTTCACGTGCGGGTGAGTTCATCAAATCACTGTCACCAGAGCATGTAACGTACAAAATCATTAAAGGTAACGACCTTATCGATGAAGGCTGGATGGGAACATACACGGTTGGTCGTGGTTCAGAGCGCTCACCAGCAATGCTTCGTCTAGATTACAACCCAACAGGTGACGCGGATGCGCCTGTTCATACTTGTCTTGTTGGTAAAGGCATTACTTTTGACTCAGGCGGTTACAGCTTGAAGCCATCAGGCGGTATGTCAGCAATGAAAGCTGATATGGGTGGCGCAGCAATGGCGACGGGTGGTCTAGCACTTGCTATTGCTCGTGGTACGAATAAGCGTATTAAACTGATCCTTTGCTGTGCTGAAAACATGATCTCTGGTCGTGCTTTCAAATTGGGTGATGTGATTACTTATAAAAACGGTAAAACAGTAGAAATCCTAAATACCGATGCTGAAGGCCGTTTAGTACTGGCTGATGGCCTGATTTACGCAAGCTCACAAAACCCTGAAGTGATCATCGACTGTGCAACGCTGACGGGTGCGGCTAAAAATGCACTGGGTAATGATTACCATGCATTGTTTAGTTTTGACCATGATCTTGCTCAGCGTGCATTAATGTCTGCAAGCGAAGAGATGGAAGGCTTATGGCCATTGCCTCTAGCTGAAATGCACCGTGGCATGATGCCATCTAACTTTGCTGATTTGTCTAACATCTCACAAGGTGATTTTTTACCGGGTGCAAGTACGGCTGCTGCGTTCTTATCTTACTTTGTTGAAGACTACCAAAACGGTTGGATGCACATTGACTGTAGTGGTACTTACCGTAAGAGCGCGAACGACAAGTGGTCTGCAGGTGCTACCGGCATGGGTGTACGAACGCTTGCTAACATCCTTTGCGATGATGACTCTGTAGAAGAAGAGCATTTAGCTGACTAACTGTTATTCATTGTAATAACAGCAGAGAAAGAATACTCAAAATAAACATTGTGAGGTTGCGCTGATCTTCAGCGCAGCCATAAACGCAAGACAATCATGAAAGTAGAGAAGTCGATTATGTTAAGGATTACATTATCATCTGAAGCCTATTCAGGTGCATGGGGCGACAATGCTCTGGTTGCTTTTCAAACCGAAGGTGCTGTGATTCACTTTTCGGGAGATTACCCACTTCGCCGTATTCAACAGGCTGGCCGTACCTTACAAGCACAAGGTGCAACGCAAGTTGCTCTTGAAGGTGAAGGTTGGAGCTACGAACGTCAATGGGCGTTCTATTGCGGTTTTGCGGCGACATCTCAGTCTGTAGAGCTAAAATGGGCATCAGCTGATGAAGACGAACTTGAGTTATTAAATGCTCGCCGTCGTAGCGCTGATTGGGTTCGTCAGGTTGTGAATGCAACGCCTGAAGACATGTACCCCGAGAAACTTGCGAATGACGCAGTAGAATTTCTGACTCAGATTGATGGCGATAATATCAGCCACGAATTAGTAATTGGTGATGATCTGCTAACCAAAGGTTGGATTGGCACACACAGCGTCGGCCGTGCAAGCAGCCGTCCACCTGTGATGTTAACGTTAGACTTCAACCCGACTGGCAATCCTGATGCCCCTGTCTCTGCCTGCTTAGTCGGTAAAGGTATTACCTTCGATTCAGGTGGTTACAGTATCAAGCCAAGTGCTGGCATGGTCGCGATGAAATGCGATATGGGCGGTGCCGCGACAGTAACTGCGGCATTAGGTTATGCGATTGAGCAAGGTTTGAACCAACGTGTGAAGTTGATCTTATGTTGTGCTGAAAACTTAATCGCAGGCGATGCCTATAAGCTTGGTGATGTGTTAACGTACAAAAACGGTGTGACCGTTGAAGTAGTGAATACCGATGCAGAAGGTCGTCTTGTTCTTGCAGATGGCTTGATTGCAGCCAGTGAAACTAAAGCGCCATTAGTGATTGATGCTGCGACCTTAACGGGTGCTGCAATGATGGCCGTTGGTAGTGATTACAACGCAATTTTCGGTTTAAATAAGCCATTATTGGCGAAAGCGCAGCAGCTTTCAGAGTTGGTTAACGAACCCGCATGGCCATTGCCATTAGAAAAATGGCATCAAGGTCAGTGCCCTTCTCATTATGCAGATACGGCGAATAGCCGAGTGCAAAAAGGGGGGGGTATGGGCGGCGCATCGAATGCCGCTGGCTTCTTATCGCGTTTTGTTGATGACGAAACGACAAACTGGATTCACTTTGATTTAGCAGCATGTTTTAACGATAGTCCGAACGCTCGTTGGGCTGCGGGTGCAACCGGTTTAGGTGTGGCGAATATCGCGGCATTACTACTGTAGTTGCTAACGTGGCTGACCGATCAAAAGATTTAAAAGGAAGAATAATGACAATTCAAAAAACATTTTCAATCGTAAAACCTGACGCAGTTAAGCGTAACTTGATTGGCGCGATTTATAATCGTATAGAAAAAGCGGGTTTTAAGGTTGTGGCGGCTAAAATGCTGCAACTAACTGAAGAGCAAGCAAAGGGGTTTTATGCAGAGCATGAAGCGAAACCTTTCTTTGGTGATTTAGTGTCATTCATGACATCTGGCCCGGTGATGGTACAGGTATTGGAAGGTGAACAAGCTATCGAGCGTTACCGTGAATTGATGGGTAAAACAAACCCTGAAGATGCGGCATGTGGCACCCTTCGTTCCGACTTTGCTTTAAGTATGCGTCATAATTCGGTACATGGCTCTGATAGCCCTGAATC
The DNA here is from genome assembly GCF_002265265.1 of Photobacterium sanguinicancri. Lineage (GTDB taxonomy): Bacteria > Pseudomonadota > Gammaproteobacteria > Enterobacterales > Vibrionaceae > Photobacterium > Photobacterium sanguinicancri. The sequence goes on along the minus strand of NZ_NOIF01000007.1, from coordinate 38,091 downwards.
AGCGGCGCGTGAAATTGAGTACTTCTTTGCTGATGATGAGATTTGCCCACGCGGCTAATGCAGCAGACAAGTTGAAATAATAAAAAATGGGAAGCTTAGGCTTCCCATTTTTTTTGGATCTAAAAGGAAAATGGTCCCTTTGAAAGTAGCTACACTGTGATAAGTGGAAACATCAGAGTAAAGCCTGTACAATTTCGCGCCTTAAACAATGACCTGTCGCACGCCACTGACTACTTATTTCTTTTGTGGGTGCTTAAGGCGCAGAATTCGTCACGAATTATATGAGGCTACAACCGATGACAACTGTTAAAACTAATCTACTGGATTTCGATCGCAAAGGTCTGCGTAAATATTTTGCTGAAGAGCTGGGCGAAAAAGCATTCCGTGCTGATCAAGTAATGAAGTGGATGTACCATTTCGGTTGTGATGACTTCGATGATATGACGAACATCAACAAGAAACTGCGTGAGAAGCTTAAAGCGGTTGCAGAAGTGCGTGCGCCAATCGTTTCTGAAGCGCAACATTCAAGTGATGGCACCATCAAATGGGCTATGCGCGTGGGCGATCAAGACGTTGAAACGGTATACATTCCAGATGAAGAACGCGCAACATTGTGTGTATCTTCTCAAGTGGGCTGTGCACTAGCATGTACATTCTGTTCAACGGCTCAGCAAGGTTTTAACCGTAACCTACGTGTATCTGAAATTATTGGTCAGGTATGGCGTGCAGCGAAAGAAATTGGTATCGAGAAAGAAACCGGTCGTCGTCCAATCACTAATATCGTAATGATGGGCATGGGTGAGCCACTGCTGAACATGAAAAACCTGATCCCTGCACTGGAAATCATGCTTGATGATCTTGGTTTTGGTTTGTCTAAGCGCCGTGTAACAGTATCAACATCAGGTGTTGTTTCTGGCCTTGATCAAATGACGGGTAACATTGATGTCGCACTCGCTATTTCTTTGCATGCGCCAACCGATGAGCTTCGTTCAAGTATTATGCCGATCAACGATCGCTATAACATCGAAACTTTCCTAGAGTCTGTTCACCGTTATATTGAATCATCGAACGCAAACCGCGGTCGTGTAACGATCGAGTACGTGTTACTTGATCATATCAATGATGATATGGATCATGCGCGTCAGTTAGGCGAACTACTGAAAAACACGCCATCAAAAATTAACCTGATCCCATTCAATCCTTATCCAGGTTCACCTTACAAAAAGCCGAGCAATTCTCGAATTGATCGCTTTATGAAAACGCTAATGGAATACGGCTACACGGTAACTGTCCGTAAAACACGTGGTGATGATATCGATGCAGCATGTGGTCAACTTGTTGGCGATGTGATTGACCGCACAAAACGTACCCAAGGTAAAGCGCAAAAAGGTGAACAAATTCCAGTAAAAGCAGTCTAAAACTGTAATCTAATGTGTTTATCGAGCTAAGTCAGATACCATCTCCTGACAACAGTTATCGCCTGATACTATTGGCCTTTTTCCGTTATTGAGTGATTGAATAAGGCCTTTAGTGGACGCCAAGTACCCGACTTGAGTGCCAACTGTTCTCAACATGGACGAGAGTAGGATGATATTATGGCTCGATTAACATTAGCACTTGTACTGTGTGTTTTTTTAGCGGGCTGCGTCACCGTTGACCCCAACCAAAATTCTAATGGTAAAGCTTTTGATAGCATTGAAGCATCAGAAGCACGTATTGCCTTGGGGTTAAGTTATTTAGAGATGGGGCAATGGCAACGTGCTCGAAAAAATCTTGATCAAGCATTAGCCTATGCTCCAAAGTATTACCGCGCGCAAAATGCGATGGCGTATTACTACCAAAAGGTGGACGAAGGCGACAAAGCTGAAGCCATGTACAAGCGAGCCCTCAAAGATTCACCAAAAAATGGCGATGTCCGCAATAACTATGGTGTATTCTTGTGTGGACAGGAGCGTTATGATGAAGCGATTGATGCATTTGAACGTGCAATCAAGCAGCCTTATTATTATTTAACGTCAGCAAGTTATGAAAATGCGGGATTGTGTCGCCTGAAACAAGGTGAGAATGAAGAAGCAGTGTTTTACTTTGAACGCGCTTTAGCACATGACCCACAACGAGCCAGATCATTATTACAGCTTGCGCAATTGAATATAGCATCGAACAATTATAAAGATGCGCGGGTATTGTTATTTACGTTTAACAAGAGATATGGGTACAAAGCCGATAGCTTATCGTTACTCATTCAGTTAGAGCAACAGTCGGGAAGACTGACTCAAGCTGAAAAATATGTCGATTTGCTACAGGAGCAGTTTCCAGACTCTCAGCAATATCAGAACTATTTAGCCAATGAAGACTGAACAGAACGAAACGCAAAAAAATGAAGAAGTGATGCGTCCAGGAGATGTACTGCGTCAGGCTCGTGAGAAGCAAGGCTACTCACAAAAAGATATTGCCAGTCGCTTACGTTTACGCCAGTCGGTTATCGACGCTATTGAAAACAACAACTTTGAAGCCGCACAGTCGGCCACGTTCACGCGTGGCTATGTTCGTTCGTACGCGAAATTTGTGGGCCTTAATGAAGACGAATTACTGGGTCAGTTAGATAAACTGGGCCATGCACAACCGAAAGAACAAGAAATGCAGAGTTTTTCACGTCGTACTAAACGTGAAAAGCATGACAATCGTATTATGAGCCTAACTTGGGTACTGGGAACAGTATTCGTTGGCTTAACTGCGTGGTGGTGGTGGCAGAGCCAACAAATTAGTCAAGAAGCTGAAATCGTATCTGTTACGTCAGCAGCGCAACCGCTGGATGAATCACTAGCCAATGCGAATACGTTAACGCCTTCTGCTAACCCAGCGACTGCATCTGATGTTTCTGCTGCAAACAATTCTGTGTCACCGAGCGCAAATTCCACGCCATCTGAACAAACAACCCAAGCGTTAGTCTCTCCAGCGACTGAGCCTGCCAGTTTGCCTGAACTTGAAGCAACGTTCTCACCTGAACCTGCCATTGTTCAAGCGCCAGATATGGCAGAAGAAGTACTTGAAGAAGTCACTCTTGAAGATGATGCCACTGCATCAGTAGCTGCAGATACCGATCTTGCCCTAACATTCAGTGGGGATTGTTGGATTGATATCCGTGATGCGAACGGTAAACGTCTAGATACCGGCATTAAAAAAGCAGGTGAAACCCTGAACTTAAATGGCACAGCTCCATATAAGATAGTGCTAGGTGCGCCTGGTGTTGTTAAAATGCACTATAAAGGCGAGCAGGTTGACTTAAGCGTTTACCCTGCTGGTAAAGTCGCACGATTGAAACTGCCGCAGTAAGAGTAAGAGCAATGCATAACGAATCCCCGATTAAACGTCGTCAGTCCACACGTATTTATGTGGGTGACGTACCCATTGGTGACGGTGCTCCAATCGCCGTTCAGTCGATGACGAACACCCGTACCACAGATGTAGACGCGACAGTTGCTCAAATTAGAGCACTTGAAAAAGTGGGCGCCGACATCGTTCGTGTGTCTGTTCCTACTATGGATGCGGCTGAAGCATTCAAATTAATTAAACAGCAAGTGAATATTCCACTCGTGGCCGATATTCACTTCGACTACCGTATTGCCCTTCAAGTGGCTGAATATGGTGTGGACTGCTTACGTATTAACCCAGGTAATATCGGAAATGAAAGCCGAATTCGCTCTGTGGTTGATTGCGCGCGCGATAAAAACATCCCGATCCGTATTGGTATCAATGGCGGTTCATTAGAAAAAGACATCCAACAAAAGTACGGTGAACCCACCCCAGATGCGCTGGTTGAATCTGCGATGCGTCATGTCGATATTCTTGATCGTCTGAACTTTGACCAGTTTAAAGTCAGTGTGAAAGCATCAGATGTTTTCCTTGCGGTTGAGTCATACCGTAAGCTGGCTGCACAAATTCAGCAGCCATTGCACTTAGGTATCACTGAAGCGGGCGGTGCACGTGCTGGTTCAGTGAAATCAGCGGTTGGTCTTGGCATGTTATTGTCTGAAGGCATCGGTGATACATTGCGTATCTCGCTTGCCGCTGATCCAGTTGAAGAAATCAAAGTGGGCTTTGATATCTTAAAATCGTTACGAATTCGCTCGCGTGGCATTAATTTTATTGCCTGTCCTACGTGTTCACGTCAAGAATTTGATGTGATTGCTACCGTAAACGAACTAGAACAACGCTTAGAAGACATCACTATTCCAATGGATGTGTCTTTGATTGGTTGTGTGGTTAACGGCCCTGGTGAAGCAGAGGTTTCTCATCTTGGTATCGCGGGCAGTAATCGTAAGAGTGCTTTTTATGAGGATGGTCTTCGTCAAAAAGAGCGCTTTGATAACGACAACATTGTCGATCAACTAGAAACCAAGATCCGAGCAAAAGCAGCAATTTTAGACGTTAATAATCGTATTAACGTTCAAGAAGTCGAGAAATAAGCTAAAACGCCTGTTGTAATGCGGCAGGCGGTTCACTATTTCCTTCAATACCTATATATTCGGTTCAATTCCCCATCGGTTAACGAGAATAAACGTGGCGAAACAAATTCAAGCAATTCGAGGCATGAACGACTGCCTACCTACACAATCTCCACTTTGGCACAAAGTGGAAGATACGATTAAACGTGTTGTAAGTGCATACGGTTACAATGAAATCCGTATGCCAATCGTAGAATCGACTCATCTATTCAAGCGTGCTATCGGTGAAGTGACCGATGTTGTTGAAAAAGAGATGTACACTTTTGACGATCGTAACGGCGATAGCCTCACTCTGCGTCCTGAAGGTACAGCGGGTTGTGTACGTGCTGGTATTCAAAATGGCCTGTTATACAACCAAGAACAACGTCTGTGGTACACAGGCCCAATGTTCCGCCATGAACGTCCACAGAAAGGTCGCTACCGTCAATTCCACCAGTTTGGTGTAGAAGTGTTTGGTCTAAATGGCCCAGACATTGATGCTGAATTGATCATGATGATGGCGCGTTTCTGGCGTGAGTTGGGTATTTTTGAGCACGTGCGTCTTGAACTGAATTCAATCGGTTCACTTCAGGCTCGTGCTGATTACCGTACTGCACTGGTCGCTTTCTTAGAGCAGCACACTGAAGTGTTAGACGACGACTGTAAGCGCCGTATGCACACCAACCCATTGCGTGTTCTTGATACCAAGAACCCTGCTGTTCAAGAGATCCTAGTTGACGCACCTAAGCTATCAGAATACTTAGATGAAGAATCGAAAGAACATTTTGCTGGTTTATGTGAACTATTAGACGCTGCTGGTATCGAATACCAAGTAAATGAGCGACTTGTACGTGGTTTAGATTATTATAACCGTACTGTATTTGAGTGGGTGACTGAAAGCCTAGGTGCACAAGGCACTGTTTGTGCTGGTGGTCGCTACGACGGTCTGGTTGAGCAGTTAGGTGGTAAAGCGACACCTGCTGTTGGTTTTGCTATGGGTGTTGAACGCCTTGTTCTACTGATGGAAACACTGGAACTGACAAATGTTCGTCGTCCAGTTGATGCTTATGTAGTAACAATGGGTGACGGTGCTCGTATGGCTGGTATGCAACTGGCTGAAAAATTACGCGAAGAAGTTGCCGGCCTACGAGTGATGACTCACTTTGGTGGCGGTAACTTTAAAAAACAATTTAAGCGTGCCGACAATGTCGGTGCAGCTGTTGCGCTTGTGCTTGGCGAAAATGAAATGGCCAGCAACACGGTCGTAGTGAAAGATCTACGCGGTGGCGAGCAAGAAACAATGGCACAGAATGAAGTCGCTGCGAAGCTTGCAGAATTGATTTAAGAGAGGACAGGAAGTGGACGTCTACGAGACCGAGGAACAACAGGTTGAAGCGATTAAGTCGTGGTGGAAAGAAAACGGTAAAGCCGTTGTTCTAGGTGCTGTGATTGGTCTGGGTGGTCTTTATGGCTGGCGTTTTTACCAAGGAGAAATCCAATCAGGTAAAGAACAAGCCTCTGATGCGTATACGCAAGCGATAACAGCACTAGAAAGCGGTAACGATTCAGCTATTGCTGATGTTAAAGCTTTCATTGCGGGTCACGAAGAAAGCCAATATTCAGTACTGGCGGCGTTGCAACTGGCAAAAGCACAAGTTCAGAATAATGAACTAGATGCTGCGACAGAGCAGCTTAACTGGGCTATCACAAATACGTCAGATGAAGCTATTCTTCCTCTAGCGCAAACCCGTCTTGCCCGAATTTATGCTGAACAGCAAAAATTTGATCAAGCGACTGCTGAACTAGACAAAGTCACTGCTGAAAGCTGGAAAGCGAAAGTTGAAGAGCTTCGTGGTGATATTCTTTTACAACAAGGTGACAGTGCTGCTGCGCGTGAAGCGTATGTTCAAGCACAGCAATTGGGTACATCGCCTGTTGTACAAATGAAGCTAGACGATTTAGCGCAGTAAAGGCGGAACTGTATGCAGAAGGTGTTCAAGCAAGCGGTAACTATTGCACTTACGTTAGGCGTACTTGCGGGCTGTGCCGGTGAAGAAGAATCGATTCAAAAGGCACCGCTTCCTGTTGTCGAAAGCAATTTCACCCCTGTTAAAAGCTGGGGACATAAAGTAGGTAGTGGTGTTGGCCAATACTTTTCTAAATTGTCACCAGCAGTGGGTTACGGCAAGATTTTCGTTGCAGATAGAGATGGTGTTGTTCAAGCACTTGAGCCTGATACAGGCAAAGTGATTTGGTCACAAGATCTTGAATCTGATATCACAGCGAAAATTTCAGGTGGTATCACGGTATCCTACAGTAAAGTTTTCCTTGGTACTGAAAACGCAGAAGTGATTGCGTTGGATGAAGAAACAGGTGAAGAACTGTGGCGTACTAGCGTTGAAGGTGAAGTGCTTGCGGCACCATTAGTCGATGAAGGTCTTGTCATCGTTAATACTAGCCGTGGCGTACTTGAAGCGTTAGATGCTGATACTGGTGAAGACAAGTGGCGTTTAAGTGGTGAAGTACCAACATTAACGCTACGTGGTGATAGTTCACCCGTCGCTATTTCTGGTGGTGTATTTTGGGGCCAAGCAAACGGACGTTTAGCTGGGGCACTTATGGGCACTGGTCAAATGTTATGGCAACAGCCGATAGGTTCACCGAAAGGTTCGACAGAAATCGACCGTTTAGTTGATGTTGACGCATCACCTGTTATTGCTGGTGAACGCCTGTTTGCAGTGAGTTATAATGGTAACTTAGTTTCTATTGATTTACGTACTGGTCAACCAGCGTGGAAACGTAGCTATTCTTCGGCTAATAACTTCATTGTTGAAGGTAATCAGATCTATCTGATCACTGATAAAGATCATGTTGTTGCAGTAGATGCGCGTAGTGGTACAGAGATTTGGCAAAACAAAGATCTAGAATATCGCTTACTAAGCTCTCCTGTTGTGATTGATGGCAATGTTGTTGTTGGTGACAGTGAAGGTTACCTCCATTGGCTAGACCCATATACGGGTGAGTTTACTGCACAGCAAAAAGTTGATGGCAGTGGTATTGCAATTCCACCTGTTAAAGTTAGCGACGGTTACTTAGTGGTTACCAGAGACGGTCAAATCAATAAAATGCAAATGCCGTAAGCTTTGCTATAATACCGCGTAATATTAAGTCGGCTCCTACTGTTTTATACAGTTAGGAGCCGTTATTTATAGTAATTCATCTTAAACTAATAGATAAGAACGTTAGTTTTTAAGTTGAATTCCGTTCCTAGATTATTGTCGTGAAGAGATAAAGATATAGGGATTAGCATGATTAAGACTATGAAAAGTAAGAGGTACTTATGATTCCTGTTGTTGCCCTTGTCGGGCGCCCTAACGTGGGTAAATCGACGTTATTTAACCGTCTTACCCGCACAAGGGATGCGCTGGTAGCTGATTTTCCTGGCCTAACAAGGGATCGTAAATACGGTCGAGCTCAGTTAGAAGAGCACGAATTTATTGTTATCGATACCGGTGGTATTGATGGTACAGAAGAAGGCGTAGAAACAAAAATGGCTGAACAATCGCTAGCGGCGATTGAAGAAGCTGATGTTGTTCTATTTATGGTAGATGGCCGTGCTGGCCTTACGTCATCTGATGAAGCGATTGCTGCACACTTACGTAGCCGCGAAAAACCGACATTTTTGGTTGTTAACAAAATTGATGGTATTGATGGCGATAGCGCATGTGCTGACTTCTGGAAGCTTGGCGTTGATGCTATGTACCAAATCGCAGCGGCACAAAACCGTGGCGTAACAGCATTGATGGAACGTGCGCTAGCACCGTTTGCTGAATCATTGAAAGAAACGACTGAAGGTGAAGATGGCGAGTTAATCGATCTTACAGATTTAAACACTGTAGAAGAGATCGAGAACGCAAACCTATCTGAAGAAGATGCAGAAGCTGCATACAAACGCCTACAAGAACAACCTATTAAAATGGCGATCATTGGTCGTCCAAACGTAGGTAAATCAACACTGACTAACCGTATTTTAGGTGAAGAACGTGTTGTTGTTTACGATATGCCTGGTACAACACGTGACTCCATTTACATTCCGATGGAACGTGATGGTCAAGAATACGTGCTGATCGATACTGCGGGTGTTCGTCGTCGTAAAAATATGAGCATGGCTGTAGAGAAATTCTCTGTTATTCAAACACTTAAAGCGATTGAAGATGCCAACGTTGTACTGTTGATTATCGATGCGCGTGAAAATATCTCAGATCAAGATCTAAGTTTACTGGGTTTCGCCCTGAATTCTGGTCGTTCACTGGTGATTGCAGTGAACAAATGGGATGGTTTGGACAACGACGTGAAAGATCGCGTTAAGTCTGAATTAGATCGTCGTCTAGGTTTCGTTGATTTCGCTCGTATTCACTTCATCTCTGCGCTACACGGCACGGGTGTTGGTCACTTATACGAATCTGTAATTGAAGCTTACCAGTCTGCAACTAAGCGTATCAGCACATCTATGCTGACACGTATTATGCAAATGGCTCAAGATGATCACCAGCCACCAATGATCCGTGGTCGTCGTGTGAAACTGAAGTATGCGCACGCAGGTGGTTACAACCCACCAATCGTTGTAATTCACGGTAACCAAGTGAATGAACTTCCGGGTTCTTACAAACGTTACCTAATGAACTACTACCGTAAGTCTTTAGAATTGATGGGTACACCAATCCGTATTCTATTCCAAAGCAGCGATAACCCGTTTGAAGGTAAAACGCAAAAGCTGACGATCTCACAAGAGCGTCAACGTAAGCGTCTAACCTCTGCATTGAAAAACCGTGATCGTGACTAATCACAGTTAGAAAGCATAAAATGAAACCCAGCCCTCGTGCTGGGTTTTTTGTATCTATTATTTCTAATCATTACAGCAGGAACATTATGACTTTGGTTCGTTCTACAGTGGTTGTCTTCCCACAAAAACAAACTCACGTAAAAACGCTGGTGCAACTATCGATGCCAGCAAAAGCAGCAGGCACTTGGTTAGTGACAGAGCAAACGCCTTTCCACCCAGTGAGCCATATCTGGCCGGATCACCCCGCTGATCGTGGAATGGTTAAAGTAAATGACGTAAATCATGACATTACAGACTGTCAGGTTGGTGCTGTTGAACTGGAAACAAAGCAGCTGTTCGTTGGACATGATATTCCGGTTAAGCGCGATACAGAGGGCTGGGTGTTTGTTGTGGTTCATCATATTGATGAAGCGATTGAGCTCGCAGACGGTAGCGAGATAGAACTCACCGTTGATGCTGAACATCAGCAAGCTTTGAGCCGCGGGCACAGTGCAGGCCACCTGTCATCACTGGCGATAAATAAAGTGCTTCATCATGACTTTTGGCGTAAAGAACCGACTCGCTGTGATGAACTGGGTTATTTTGATTTCCACAGTTATGCGCAAACAAAAAGTATTGTTTCGCCAGATTGCAGTACCGACACTTATCGTTTAGGTAAAACGCTACGTAAGCGCGGTTTAAACAGTGCCGACTTTGTTAGTCAGCTAGATGAAATAGCAGAGAAAATAAATCAACAGCTTGAACAGTGGCGAGTAAATGGCGCAGCTGTTGTGATGCGTAAAGAGGGCGAAGCGCTGACAGATTCTCGTTATTGGCAATGCGATTTAGGTGAAGAGGCAGGGCTAATAGAGATTCCGTGTGGTGGTACGCATATCAACTCGCTGACAGAGTATGAGCAGCTAACAGTGAGTTTCGAATTAGTTTCTGATCAAGAGCTGATAATGGTGACATCTGTTGTGCCTGCGAAATAACTAGGTATACACGCATGTTTAATGCGGTTCGAATTGGTGGTTATTTTTCAGTTGTTAGCCGTTTTTAATGGTTATATATCGATTTCCGACAGAGAGCATCGTCGAATTTCAACCAAGATCTTCATTTGTCATCTGTTGGATCTTTTGCTTTAAATACCTACCTGCAGATATATATATCGCTTAAAATCCAAAAACAGCATATGTAACTTATGCTTTCGGGATGTGTATTGATAAATGTTCTTTTGAGGGGTGATCGCTGATCAAGATGGCTTTTGCCTGTGATCACCATAAAGATCCTTGTTCATGTGACTTGATCAGGTAGTAGATTGAACATTAAGTATTCAGTTGATTGTTTGGTGTGGTCAAATTTGAATCGTTTTCTCGGAAGCATGAAAACAGTCTTACTAAATTACGGCCTTTGAATACGGCGACTTTCAGTTAGTACGCTTGCTTATCGCTCTGGCACTCTTCTGTTGTCATTCTTGTTATGAGGAGGTTTGTGATAGATCAAGCTTGTTTTGGATCGATTTAGTCACTGCGAGTAAAGTATTGATATGATAGTCAGGTTAAAAGGAGATAACGATGACAACTGAAAATGTATGTCCAACTTGCCACGACGAACTCGCTTGGCAAGCTAACCAATATAGCTGCGAAAAATGCCAGATAACTCTGACGAAACAGGCTTTTTGTCCTGATTGTGATACCGAGTTAGAGAAGCTACAAGCCTGTGGTTCTGCTAGCTACTTCTGTAATGCTTGTAATGAGTTAAAGTCAAAATCTCGAGTACGTATCGCTTTTACCCCTGCAGAATGATCCCTATTTCCATGGCCCCTTCGCCATGGATTTATTTTTATCCGGTCTGTTAACTAGCGAAAAGCATGCTTAGAGTACGGTTTTCGTTATATTTTCGAATACGTCATACCCAAGTAATAGGTTTTTATACTGGTGCTTTATTTTTACTTGTGATAATAATTATCAATTGCAATTATTGTTACTGATAAGGATATTAGTATGGCTGTGCAACATCCATTGTTAGAAGTAAGCGATCTCTCTGTCTCGTTTAAGATGGAAGATGAATGTTTTGATGCTGTTAAGAACATCTCGTTCACCCTAGAGAAGGGCCAAACATTGGCACTCGTGGGGGAATCGGGATCGGGTAAATCAGTATCATCAAGCAGCATTATGGGATTACTGCCTAACAATGCTCGAATTGGTGCGCAAAGTTCAATTCGATTCCAAGGGCAAGACTTACTTGGTATGGATGAAAAGGCATTTCGCAGCATCCGTGGTGATCGTATTGCAATGATCTTCCAAGAGCCGATGACATCGCTGAATCCGTATATGCCCGTGGGTGAGCAAGTGGCTGAAGCTATTATTCATCACCGTGGTGTTTCTCGACGTGTTGCGATGGAAGAAACGTTAGCCTTGTTTGACAAGGTACATCTGCCTGATCCTCGTAAAAGACTGAATCATTATCCTCATGAATTCTCTGGTGGCCAGCTGCAACGCATCATGATTGCGATGGCACTGGCAAATACGCCTGATATTTTGGTGGCTGATGAGCCAACCACGGCATTGGACGTGACCGTTCAAGCAGAGGTATTGAACCTACTGAAAGAAATCCAAGCCGAAATGGGGATGGCGATCTTATTTATTACTCACGACCTTGGGGTTGTTCGCCATTTTGCTGATGATGTGGTGGTGATGTGTAAAGGTGAAGTGGTTGAAACGGGTACTGTTGAAGGTGTATTTACGACACCTAAGCATAGCTACACCAAAATGCTCTTAGATGCTGAACCTAAACCTGGTATCCATGAAACGGATAACTCTTCGCCTAATATTCTTGAAGTGCGTGACTTGCGCGTTAATTACGTATTGAAAAATAACTGGTTAGGAAAACCAACGGAGTTGCTTCAAGCGGTAAAAGGGATAGACCTAACATTAAAGCAAGGCCAAACCGTTGGAATAGTCGGGGAGTCTGGGTCGGGTAAATCGACCATGGGCCGTGCCATCATGCAGTTATTGGATTCACAAGGTGAGATCATATTCCAAGGCAAACGCTTTGATGAAATGACTAAGCAGCAACGTTTTGAGTTAAAAAGAAATATGCAGATGGTCTTTCAAGACCCGTTTGGATCTTTATCACCACGAATGACGGTGGGTGAGATAATTACTGAACCACTGACTGTATTTACTGATTTAACTCACCAACAACGTTTAGTAAAAGCTAAAAAAGCGTTGGAAGAAGTACGTTTGGATCCTGCTAGCATTAACCGTTACCCGCATGAATTTTCAGGTGGGCAGCGTCAACGTATCGCGATTGCTCGAGCACTTATTTTAGAGCCACAGTTTATTTTGTTAGATGAGCCAACATCGGCACTGGATCGCTCGGTTCAGCTGACAGTGTTGGAATTACTTAAAGATATTCAGCAGCGCCGAAACATAGCTTACCTGTTTATTAGTCATGATTTGTCTGTGGTAAGAGCGATTTCAGATGAAGTGATTGTGATGCAGAAAGGCGCGGTGGTCGAGCGGGGAACACCAGAGCAGATATTCGATAATCCTCAAGAATCTTATACAAAGAGCTTGATTAGTGCCTGTATGATGATTGATGAAACAGCAGTGGCATAAATGATTAAAGCACTGACGTTAGCCTGAATGCATTAAATAAAAAGAGCGATGAATCGCTCTTTTTATTTGTAGCGATAACCTGTTATCTAGCGACTAACAGCTTGCTAGCGTTGTTGTTTCAATGCGTTGATGAAGGTATCGATATCTTCACGCGAAACGTCCAAGTGGGTGACTAAGCGCATTGGACTGTAACCCGGTGAAAATAAGATCCCTTGTGGTTTTAAGCTTGCTGCGATAGCGGCGATATCAATTTTTTTATCGACGTTGACGTAGACAATATTGGTTTGTGGTGGGAAATCAGCGGTATTAAAGCCGTCTAATAGATCAAGTTGCTGTGCTAAATAATCAGCATTGGCATGATCATCTGCCAGCCTTTCAACATTTTCTGTCAGGGCTATTTTGCCTGCAGCCGCTAAAATACCCGCTTGGCGCATGCCACCGCCGACCATCTTTCTGAGCCTTCTCGCTCGCTCAATATAATCTGTTGAGCCTAATAGTAGCGAACCAACAGGTGCACCTAGTCCCTTGGATAAGCAAATGGTCATTGAATCAAAGTATTGACTGATTTCGGTAACATCGACGTTGAGTGCGACAGCTGCGTTGTATACGCGTGCGCCATCAAGGTGTAGCAGTAAGTTATGTTGGTCTACGAACTTACGGGCTTTAGCTAGATAATCCAGAGGTAAAACTTTACCACCTATAGTGTTTTCTAAGCTCAACAATTTGGTTTGGGCGAAGTGAATGTCGTCAGGCTTGATGGCTGAGGCCAGTTTTTCAAAACACAGTGTACCATCTGGATTGTTCTCAATCGGTTGTGGTTGTACCGAGCCTAAAATAGCCGCGCCACCCGCTTCATATTTATAATTATGAGCCAGCTGCCCACATAAGTATTCATCGCCTCGTTGGCAGTGGGCAAGGATACCTAATAGGTTGGCTTGAGTTCCAGAGGAGGTGAAAAGTGCGGCTTCAAAACCATGACGTTTCGCTGTCCAAGCTTCAAGTTCATTCACGGTTGGATCGTCACCATAAACATCATCACCTACAGGAGCTTGCGCCATGGCTTCACGCATATAGGGGCTAGGCTGTGTCACTGTGTCAGATCGAAAATCTATCATTCCTTGTTTTCCTCATACTGCTGTAGGTGTTTAGTGCCAGTCAATGTGTCCGACTTAGTACTAGAGACTACGCTGCATTGTGTAGGAGAAAAACCATTATTTTTATGATGTTTTATTTATTTTGAAGAGATATTAATGCACTTGTGTACACAAGTGCATCTTAACTGAAATCTAGGTGGGTTATTGGTGGTCTTTTGAAACGACCGATTGGATTTCACCGTTAGCCACTTTAGTGATGATAGTATCGCCATGGTTAACTTGATCTGTGGTGCGAATTACTTTGCCTTTACTGTCTCGAGTAATCGAATAGCCACGCCCTAGAGTCGCGAGTGGACTAACCGTTTCCAGTTTTTCTGCTGCCATTGCTAGCTGGTGGCGTGCAGTGAGTAAGCGTCTATCCATTGCATCATGTAAACGGCTTTCAACACGTTCCAAGCGGTTAGCTTGTTGCTTTAGTGTTTGCACGGGTGAATGTAGGGCTAGCTTGTGTTCATTACGATTAAGGTGCTGGCGATGTTGAACAATATAGTTTTTCATCGCGCGCTCTAAACGGCTGCTGACATCATCAAGTCGCTGACTTTGTTGGTTTAACCTCAATTGCGGGTGTTGACGCTCTAATCTGTGTTGCAACTGGGTTAAATGACGACGACGATCAGACAAATACTGACGAACGCTGTGGGTCAGTTGTTGTGTTTTTTGACTGATTTTTTGGGTCTGATGGCTGTTATCACGGCTAACTAATTCTGCCGCTGCTGAAGGAGTAGGAGCGCGCATGTCAGCGACGAAATCGGCAATAGTGACATCCACTTCGTGGCCAACGGCACTGATGATCGGGATCTGACTAGCCGCAATCGTACGGGCAACGATTTCTTCGTTAAACGCCCATAAATCTTCAAGTGAACCACCGCCACGACCGACAATCAACACATCACACTCTTGGCGTGAATTGGCTCGCCCAATGGCCTGAGCAATCGAAATCGCTGACCCTTCACCCTGAACCATGGTTGGGTAAATAACCACTGGCAGGCTAGGATCACGTCGTTGTAAAACGTTCAAGATATCATGCAATGCCGCACCCGTTTTAGAGGTGATAATACCGACGCGTTTAGGCTGTTCAGGCAGTGGTTTTTTTAGTGACTGAGCAAACAAGCCCTCAGCCGCTAAATTCATTTTAAGTTGTTCAAATTGTTGCTGTAAGCGACCATCGCCTTCTGGCTGCATGCTCTCTATGATCAGTTGGTAATCACCACGAGGTTCATACAGTGATAAGCGGGCTTTCACTAGTACTTGCGTACCATTCGCTGGCTTAAAGGTTACCCGGCGGTTGTTGCCACGAAACATGGCGCACTTAACTTGGGCGCGTGAATCTTTGAGTGTGAAATACCAATGGCCTGAGACGGGCATGGATAAGTTCGACAGTTCACCCACAAGCCAGACAATGCCCATTTCATTTTCGAGCAATAAGCGAACTTCTGCGTTGAGGCTTGAAACAGTAAAGATACGATCGTTGGATTGAGTTTGAGCGAATAGAGTCACGAGGTGAGGCACCTGTTATCGAAGGCTAGGTAATGTGCGGAAAGAGTAAAAAACATACAGGCAGATCTATGGACAGATCTTGGCCTTACATGCGAGACCGCAGCACCGGAAACTTAACCGAAATATATTACGTATCAAGCAAAAAGAGTCAATAAAAAAATATAATTTTTTTGTAGCCAAACGATTGCATCATACGTATAATTCGTTCGCAATATTTTATCCTCCTTTAAACCTTAACTCGGTGTGAGATATTGCAATGTTACGTATCAAACAAGAAGCTTTAACTTTTGATGATGTTCTGCTGGTTCCAGCACACTCTACGGTTCTCCCTAACACTGCCGATCTGCGCACCCAACTAACGAAAAAGATTTCGCTCAACGTTCCAATGGTTTCTGCTGCAATGGACACAGTAACCGAAGGTCGCTTCGCTATCGCGTTAGCTCAAGAAGGTGGCATTGGCTTCATTCACAAAAACATGTCTATCGAACAACAAGCTAACCAAGTACGCATGGTTAAGAAGTTCGAAGCGGGTGTTGTGTCTGAACCTGTGACAGTAAAACCATCAGCAACTATCGCTGATGTTAAAGCACTGACTATTGAAAATGGTTTTGCTGGTTACCCAGTTGTGAGTGATAACAACGAACTTGTTGGTATTATCACTGGTCGTGACGTTCGTTTTGTTACCGACCTTTCAATTAAAGTTGAAGACGTGATGACGCCAAAAACAAAACTGGCGGCAGCAAAAGAAGGTGCTTCTCGTGAAGAAGTTGAAGCCATCATGCAAGAACACCGTGTAGAGAAAGTGCTACTGGTTAATGATGATTTCCAACTGAAAGGCATGATCACTGCAAAAGACTTCCAAAAAGCAGAACGTAAACCTAACGCATGTAAAGATGAGCGCGGCCGTCTACGTGTAGGTGCTGCAGTTGGCGCAGGCGCAGGCAACGAAGAGCGTGTTAAAGCGCTGGTTGAAGCGGGCGTTGACGTTCTACTTATCGATTCATCTCACGGTCACTCTGAAGGCGTTCTACAACGTATTCGTGAAACCCGTGAAGCATTCCCTGAACTACAAATCGTTGGCGGCAACGTAGCCACAGCTGAAGGTGCTCGTGCACTTATCGAAGCGGGTGTTGATGCGGTTAAAGTCGGTATCGGCCCTGGTTCTATCTGTACAACACGCATTGTAACAGGTGTGGGTGTTCCACAGCTTACTGCTATCTCTAATGCAGCCGATGCGGCCGCTGAGTACGGCATTCCTGTTATTGCCGATGGTGGTATCCGCTTCTCTGGCGACATGTGTAAAGCGATTGTTGCTGGCGCATCATGTGTGATGGTTGGCTCTATGTTCGCTGGTACTGAAGAAGCGCCGGGTGAAGTTGAACTTTACCAAGGCCGTGCCTACAAGTCTTACCGTGGTATGGGTTCTCTGGGTGCAATGTCTCAAGGATCTTCTGACCGTTACTTCCAAACAGATAACGCAGCAGACAAATTAGTGCCAGAAGGCATTGAAGGCCGCGTTGCTTACAAAGGTCACATCAAAGAAATTATTCACCAGCAAATGGGTGGCTTGCGTTCAAGCATGGGCTTAACTGGTTCAGCAACGATTGAAGATTTACGTACCAAAGCTGAGTTTGTTCGTATCTCTGGTGCCGGTATTAAAGAGTCACACGTTCATGATGTGACCATTACAAAAGAAGCACCAAACTACCGTTTAGGTTAATTTTACCTGACGAGTATTGATTAGGCGAAAACGTTTGCCTAATGATGAAACTTCTATAAGATCGGGGGCGCTTTAAAGCCCCCCACTATTATTTCAATTATTTTTGAGACTTCTCGATAATGACTACATCTACAAATATTCATGACCAGCGCATCCTTATTTTGGATTTTGGTTCTCAATATACTCAGTTAATTGCTCGTCGTATCCGTGAAATCGGTGTTTACTGTGAGCTATGGAGCTGGGATGTCGATGAAGCCGACATTCGTGACTTTAACCCGAACGGTATTATCCTTTCTGGTGGCCCGGAAAGTGTTACTGAAGCTGGTTCTCCACGTGCACCACAATATGTTTTTGAAGCTGGCGTACCTGTGTTTGGTGTGTGTTACGGCATGCAGACAATGTCTGAGCAGCTTGGCGGTAAAGTTGCAGGCTCAAATGAACGTGAATTTGGCTATGCACAAGTTAAAGTTGTTGAGCCAACAGGCCTATTCAAAAATATTGAAGATGCTATCGCAGAAGACGGCGCACCATTACTTGACGTATGGATGAGCCACGGCGATAAAGTTGTTGAAATTCCATCTGATTTCGTAAAAGTTGCAGAGACAGAAACCTGTCCATTTGCGGCAATGGCGAATGAAGAAAAACGTTTTTACGGTGTACAGTTCCACCCTGAAGTAACACACACGCGTCAAGGTATGCGTATGATTGAGAACTTTGTTCTTGAAGTGTGTGGCTGTGAGAAACTGTGGACTTCTGCAAACATCATCGAAGATGCTGTCGCAAACATTAAGGCACAAGTAGGTGACGATGAAGTTATCCTAGGCCTATCTGGTGGTGTTGATTCATCGGTTGTTGCTATGCTTATTCACCGTGCGATTGGTGACAAGCTAACATGTGTATTTGTTGATAATGGCTTACTTCGTTTAAATGAAGGTGAGCAGGTTATGGACATGTTCGGTGACCACTTCGGTCTGAACATTGTGCATGTTAAAGCGGAAGACCGTTTCCTTTCTGCATTAGCCGGCGAGAACGAACCTGAAGCTAAGCGTAAGATCATCGGCCACGTATTTATCGATGTATTCGATGAAGAATCGAAAAAGTTAGAAAATGCAAAATGGTTAGCACAAGGTACGATTTACCCTGATGTTATCGAATCAGCGGCATCGAAGAACGGTAAAGCACACGTTATCAAATCTCACCACAACGTGGGCGGCCTTCCTGATGACATGGAAATGGGCCTTGTTGAGCCACTACGTGAATTGTTTAAAGATGAAGTACGTAAGATTGGTCTAGAGCTTGGCTTACCTTACAACATGCTTTACCGCCACCCATTCCCTGGGCCTGGTTTAGGTGTACGTGTACTGGGTGAAGTGAAGAAAGAATACTGTGATTTACTACGTCGTGCTGATGCAATCTTTATTGAAGAACTGCATAAAGCAGATTTGTACAATAAAGTATCACAAGCGTTCACTGTATTCTTACCTGTTCGCTCTGTGGGCGTAATGGGTGATGGTCGTAAATATGATTGGGTTGTATCACTGCGTGCAGTTGAAACCATCGACTTTATGACTGCGCATTGGGCACACCTACCATACGACTTCCTTGGTAAGGTTTCTAACCGTATCATTAATGAAGTTGATGGCATTTCACGTGTTGTTTACGATATTTCAGGTAAACCACCAGCAACGATTGAGTGGGAATAATACCCTGTAGGTATTGATAGCTTACACAATTAAAAAGACACCTTCGGGTGTCTTTTTTCGTTTAGAAAGGCCATTAGGGAATCGGTGTGTTGAGTTATACGGCCTAAAAGAGGTTACGAGGTTGGGTGTTTTTAGTGTTGTATTTGTTAGGGGGATGTTCTCTGTTAATCTCCGTTTACAATATAAACAAATGCAATTCGTCTGATTCTTGGTCTAACGCGCTTTTTTAGGCTGCATTTACATTACAATTTCTTGAAAGTTTTCTCCTAGTCTGAGAAAAACGATGATCAACTGGCGTATAAGAAGTACAGCAAATAATTCGCCGCAAACCAACACTACACATCCATGGAGTTCCCATGAGTAATCAAGCAGCAAAAACAGCACCGGAAGCGTCATCTGGTGGTATGAATAAGTTTTTAAACTTTATCGAACGAGCAGGAAACAAGATCCCAGATCCTGCATTGTTATTCTTCTGGGGACTATTAATTGTATGGGCATTATCAGCATTGCTATCGCAAGTTGATTTTGGCTTTATTCACCCAGTTACAGGTCAAGCGGTTGAAGTGAAGAACTTACTTACGGGTGAGTCTTTCGCAAGCTTCTTAGCAAATATGGTGAAAAACTTCACTGGTTTTGCTCCTCTGGGTATCGTACTGGTTGCGATGTTAGGTGTGGGTGTTGCTGAAGCATCTGGCTTCATTAACACGGGCCTGAAGAAGATGTTGAACTTCACGCCAGCAAAACTACTAACACCTATGCTGATTCTAGTTGCGATTGTCTCGCACACGGCAGCGGATGCAGGTTATGTTCTGGTTATTCCTCTTGGTGGTATCATCTTCCACGCTGCAGGCCGTCACCCACTAGCGGGTATTGCAGCAGCCTTTGCTGGTGTATCGGGTGGTTTCTCTGCCAACTTCATCCCTTCAGGTATCGATCCACTCCTTGCTGGTTTTACACAATCAGCAGCTCAAATTTTAGATCCTGATTACATTGTGAACCCACTTTCAAATCTACTATTCACGGGTTTATCGTCGATTCTTGTTGTTGCTATCGGTTGGTATGTAACAGAGAAAATCATCGAACCACGCCTGGCGAATACACCGATTGATACTGATGCAGAAGAAGCTCCAGATATGGGTTCTTTCTCTGAAATCGAAAGTAAAGCATTCTCGCGTGCGGGCTGGGCTATGATTGCGGGTATCGTTGTACTTGTTGCTTCTGTATTCCCTGAGACATCACCCCTTCGTTCTCCAGATGGTGAAATCACAGCGTTCTCTGCTCCACTGATGCAGTCGATTGTACCGCTGATCTTTATCCTCTTTGTTATTCCGGGTGTGGTTTACGGTAAAGTTGCTGGCACATTTAAAGCTAGCGACGATGTGATTAAAGCAATGTCAGCAACCATGAGCAGCATGGGTAGCTTCATGGTAATGGCATTCTTTATTGCTCAATTCCTAGTGGCGTTTACTCAATCTAACCTAGGTACACTATTGGCGCTTTCGGGTGCTGAACTGCTGCACGCAATGAACTTACCCGGTCAGGTAACGATTGTTGGTATGATTTTACTTACGGCGTTTGTGAATTTACTGGTGGGTTCTGCATCAGCGAAGTGGGCACTGATTGGTCCTATTCTTGTACCAATGCTGATGGCTGTGGGTATTTCTCCTGAGCTAACGCAAGCGGCATACCGTGTTGGTGATTCTGTTTCTAACATTATCTCACCTATGATGGTGTTCTTCCCTCTGGTTGTTGTTTACATGCAACGCTACGTGAAAACATCGGGTATTGGTTCGCTGGCTTCGATGATGATGCCGTACTCTATTGCAATGCTGATTGGTTGGACTATCTTCCTATTGGCATACTGGGCACTGGGTATTCCTCTTGGTATCCAAGCTCCGTACACTTACTCAATGTAATGTTAGATAGCCTTTAGGCTAGTACATTATGCTAAAGCCTCGCATTGCGAGGCTTTTTTTTTGGCTCAGATATAACTTCTTAGCGCTACTGAGCTACTGATTTACTCAGGTTTAGGGGATTATATTACTTACCCTTCATGCGTAACTACAAGCCAGAGCTAACCTTTGGTGATGTGATTGCGATGATGGTGCCATACTCGCTGGCTTTCCTATCGGTATGGACAACCGTACTCGTATGTTTCTTCGCGTTTGAGATCCCACTGGGTTTCTAAGCAAAAAGGCATGATCGGTTAAGCCGATATAGATACAAAATAGCCCAGCATTTGCTGGGCTATTTTGTTTTTGGCATAGAGCGCGACGGATTATAAACCTAGGTGTTTCGCGTGGAAACGTAGGTGATCATCAATAAAACTCGAGATAAAGTAATAGCTGTGATCAAAGCCTTCTTGTAAGCGTAGTTCTAGTGGGTAACCCACTTGTTCTGCTGCATCTAGCAAGGCTTGTGGTTTTAATTGCTCTGCTAAGAAATTGTCTTGTGTGCCTTGATCAACCAAGGCTGGCAGCTGTGCTTGGCTGGCTTTCATGAGCTCAGTGGTATCGTACTGCGCCCAATCTTCTTGGTTGGTGCCCAAGTAACCAGTAAATGCTTTTTGCCCCCAAGGACAATTCATTGGGTTAGTGATCGGGCTAAACGCAGAGATTGAACTGTAACGCTCAGGGTTCTTTAATCCAATGGTCAGTGCGCCGTGTCCACCCATAGAGTGACCACTGATTGCACGCTGGGTTGTCACTGGGAAATTCGCTTCAATAAGCGCTGGCAGTTCAGATACCACATATTCATACATACGGTAATGACGGTGCCAAGGTGCTTTTGTTGCGTTCAGATAAAACCCTGCGCCTAAGCCAAAATCGTAGCTGCCTTCTGCATCATCAGGTACATCGTCACCGCGAGGGCTAGTATCTGGTGCCACAATGGCCATACCTAATTCAGCGGCTAGACGCTGTGCGCCTGCTTTTTGCATGAAGTTTTCATCGGTACAGGTTAAGCCTGATAGCCAGTAAAGCACGGGTACTTGCTGGCCTTGTGCTATTTGTGGTGGCAAGAAAATAGCAAAACGCATGTCGCAATTTAATGCGGTTGAGCGGTGAGTGTATTGTTTGTGCCAGCCGCCAAAGCTTTTATTGGCACTGATGTTTTCTAATGTCATGGTCGGCTCTCAATGTTGAAGTACTGAAACAGAAAATAAAAAAGAAATGCGTGTTTAAAAGAAAGATAAAGTGCTCTAGAAAGAGCGGTAAAAAGAACAAACAGCACTGCAATTGCAGTGCTGAATGAGTATCGGGAACGGGGAGGTGAGATTATTTATCGTAGTGGATAACGCTACGGATACTCTTGCCTTCGTGCATTAGGTCAAACGCATGGTTAATGTCTTCAAGACCCATAGTGTGAGTAATGAAATCATTCAGTGCGAACTCACCTGCCATGTAACGGTCAACAATTTCTGGTAGTTCAGAGCGGCCTTTAACACCACCAAATGCAGAACCACGCCATACACGACCCGTCACAAGTTGGAATGGACGCGTTGAGATCTCTTGACCAGCACCAGCAACACCGATAACAACCGATTCGCCCCAGCCTTTATGACAACACTCAAGCGCTGAACGCATCACGTTGACGTTACCGATACACTCAAATGAGAAGTCTACGCCACCGTCTGTCATCTCAACGATCACTTCTTGGATTGGCTTGTCATAGTCGTTCGGGTTGATACAGTCTGTTGCGCCTAATTTTTTCGCTAGCTCGTATTTGCTTTCGTTGATATCAACACCAATGATGCGGCTTGCACCAGACATAGTTGCACCAATGATTGCCGATAGACCGATACCGCCAAGACCAAAGATCGCAACCGTATCGCCTTTTTGTACTTTGGCAGTTTTAAGTACTGCGCCCATACCCGTTGTTACACCACAGCCTAATAGGCATACTTCTTCTAATGGTGCTTCTTTACTCACTTTAGCCAGTGAGATCTCAGGCAGTACTGTGTATTCAGAGAAAGTTGAACAGCCCATGTAATGGTAAATTGGCTGGCCATCTTTATAGAAACGGGTTGTACCGTCAGGCATTAGACCTTTACCTTGTGTTTCACGCACCGCGCCACAAAGGTTGGTTTTACCTGACTTACAGAATTTACATTCGCCACACTCAGCGGTGTAAAGTGGAATAACGTGGTCGCCCACTTGTACGCTTGTCACGCCTTCACCCACTTGTTCAACAATACCGCCACCTTCGTGACCAAGTACTGCTGGGAAAATGCCTTCAGGATCATCACCAGAAAGTGTAAATGCATCAGTGTGGCAGACGCCTGTTGCAATGATACGAACCAGTACTTCACCAGCACGAGGTAACATTACGTCAATTTCTTCAACAGATAATGGCTGGTTAGGGCCCCAAGCAATAGCTGCTTTTGATTTGATAAATTGGTCAGACATTTTCATTCTCTCTTTAAGACTCTTGGTCTGTAGTTATTAGTCACACTTCACTTCGTACTAATAGACAGTAGAAGATAAAAGTGAGAACGACGAAGGTTTCAATCGTAATCGTGAAAGCGCTGTCGTTTGTTTTGATGAGGCTATTGTATTTATTTCTACATGAATGATAATTACCCTAATTATCAAATTACTTTTACTCAGGTGTAATAATGTTTCTGTGGGAAGGTGTGATGGAGTTTGTGGCCGTCGCTGAGCGTGAAAGCTTTACCAGTGCCGCTAAACAGCTTGGCATTTCAACCGCCCAAGTGAGTCGGCAGATCAGTGCCTTGGAAGGTCGGTTAAGCACTAAGTTGTTTTACCGCACTACACGTAAAGTTTCTCTGACTGAAGAAGGCGCGATTTATTATCGACACTGCCGCCAAGTTCTTGATGGATTGGAAGAGGCAGAGCGAGCTATCACCAGCCTACGAGATAAACCGCAAGGGTTAGTGAAGTTAACCGCCCCAGTGACCTATGGGGAGAAATTTATTATGCCGTTGATTAATGACTTTCAGCAGCTTTATCCCGACGTATTGATCAATATGGATCTGACCAATCAACAGGTCGATTTGGTCGAGGCCGGATATGATTTGGCGATTCGATTAGGGCGCTTGTCAAGTTCGAGTATGATGGCGAAACGCTTAACAACGCGTACCCAGTTTGTGTGTGGTTCGCCTGATTATTTGGCGAAGTATGGTACACCGCATTCGTTATCTGAATTGCATCAGCATAATTGTTTAGTTGGTAACTATGACCATTGGCACTTTCAAGAGCAAGGCAAAGATAAATCGGTCAAAGTAGGCGGCAGTTTGCGATGTAACAGTGGCTATGGTTTGTTAGATGCGGTGCGTAAAGGCACTGGATTAAGTCAGTTACCAGATTATTATGTTGCCGATGATTTGGCTGATGGTTCTTTAGTGGCGGTGCTGACACAGTATCAAGAACCTGAAGAGGGGATTTGGGCACTCTATCCGCATAATCGGCATTTATCACCAAAAGTACGGATGCTGGTGGATTACCTTGCACTAAATTTAACCTAGAAAAATAAACTGGCACTGGGTTAATGCTTATAATTCGTTATAATCCCGAGCCAAACATAACCCCTGTAGTACGAGAATCATCGTGACCGAGCAAACCTCTACCGATATCCATCTAGCCGACCCTCATCAAGATGAGCGTTATATGCGCCGTGCCATTGAATTGGCGGGTAACGCAGAAGCTGAAGGCGAAGTACCTGTAGGTGCTGTCGTGGTATTAGATGGACGTGTGATTGGAGAAGGGTGGAACCGCTCTATCGGTCAGCATGATGCTACTGCACATGCTGAAATTATGGCACTGCGCCAAGCTGGCAAAGTGGTGCAAAACTACCGTTTATTGGACGCGGTTATGTACGTGACTTTAGAACCTTGTCCTATGTGTGCTGGTGCTATGGTGCATTGCCGAATCGGTAAGGTGGTGTATGGCGCGCCAGATCTAAAAACGGGCGCCGCTGGCAGTACTATGAATTTGCTAAGTTACGACCAAGTGAATCACCATGTATTGTGTGAATCGGGTGTGTTAGAGCCAGAATGCCGTGCGCAACTACAAGCTTTTTTTAAGCGTCGTCGGGCGGAAAAGAAAGCAGAAAAACAAGCACGTCGTGCACTAGAGGCAAACGATAAAGAGGCATAGTGATAAGACGCGATATTATAAAGAAAGCTCAGTCTGTTTATCAAACTGAGCTTTTTTGTTTCAAGCTTATAGTGAATCTGTCTATGGGCGGTCGCACAGGACTTGGGCGCATTCATGGTGAAAACAGCGCTAGTAGAGATTAACAGTAAGGTATTAGTACCGAGTAATTACACACACTCGCCAAGCTGGATCAGAGAATAGCTACGCTGACGCCATAAAATTTTTCGGCGTACGTTAACACTCAGACGTTTACGGCGGGTCGCTGCGGAGGTCATATTTTTTTGAAATGTAGGACTGGCGGATTTCCGTTTAAATAGCTTCATTTATCCTCCCTTGATTCTGGGTCCGTTATATATAAATCAATACTACTTATAGCGACGCTGAAGAGAACGACATTGTTCTAAAACCATCGTGCTAGGTCTCATTATTTCTCATACCAAGTGTGAGATTGTTTACGAATAGTACAGTTTGTAAAGAAAAAGCCTGCTTGGAAGGCAGGCTTTAATTATTCGTAAAATTTTGTACTACGGCTTATTACTGGACAGTATCGCTACTGTTTTCTGCCTCATTTGCAGACGTCGCCCCGCTTACATTTACCGCTTGTTTTTGCGGTGCTTGAATGATTTGTAAGCCATCGATATTAGCGATGCCTTCATCTTGTACTGGCTCACTGTGCGCTTGCTCGTAACCAATAATGCTTTGGTAATAACGACGGATGTTCTCGACGTAATTTAAAGCTTCATCACCACGGGCATAGCCGTAACGCGTTTGGCTGTAGTATTTACGCTGGCGCAGTAAAGGTAGACGTTGTTTAACATCACTCCACGCATCAGGGTTACCACCTTGCTTTTGGGTTAAGCGGCGGGCATCCATCATGTGGCCAAAACCAACATTGTAAGAGGCGAGGGCAAACCACACTTTCTCATGCTCTTCGATACTATCAGGTACGCGAGCAATCATTTTACGTAAATACGCGCTACCACCACGGATACTCTGCTCGGGGTCTAGGCGGTTATTCACGCCAACTGATTTGGCGGTTGGCAGTGTTAACATCATCATGCCACGAACACCTGTTGGTGACACTGCACGAGGGTTCCAGTGGGATTCTTGGTAAGACAAGGCTGCTAATAAACGCCAGTCAAACTCGTTGGAGTATTGTTTAAATAAGGCTTCCCAACGTGGTAACTTTTTCTCAATCGCCCGCAAGAATGCACGGGTGTCGACGTAATCAAAAGAATCAACATGGCCGAAGTATTTCTCTTCTAGATTGGCCAGTTCGCCACTTTGCTGAATGTCGCCAAAAAACTCAATCAGCAGCGCATACAAGCTGTCGTTGGGTGATTGATTTACAAACCAAGCAATGGGTTCGTCTTCTGTTAGCTCCATCGCGATAGCAATGTCAGGGTGAATACGTTGAAGCAAAGCCACATCAACTGAATCCGCCACGGTAAAGTTAAGTTCACCAGCAGCCACTAAACGTAGCAGTTCATCACTGTCGGTATCGTCAGAGGCTTCCCATACTAAGTCAGGATAAAGTTCTTTTAATTGCAGTAAGCGTTTTTCATGGCTTGAACCTTTGACTATTTTTAAGCTGCCTTTATTTAGTGCTAGATCACTTGGTTTACGTGGGCGCCAATTCCCTTTTTTATACACCACCACTTGGCTAGCAAAGTAGTAAGCAGGTGCGGCTTTAAAGGCATTGATACGATCGGGGGTAATGGTTAAGCCAGCAGCAATAATATCGACATCGTGACGTTTTAAAGCAGGGAAAAGCCCAGAGAGGGTGAACATAGGTTGCATTTCAAGCTTAACCCCCAGCTTTTTGGCAAAGCGCTGGGCAAGTTCATAATCTAGCCCTGTTGGGCCGTCATTACCGATATAGTAAGAAAGCTGATTATTCAGCGTGCCAACGCGAAGCACACCGCTTTCACGAATGCGCTCTAAGTCGTCTTGAGGTTGGCTTTGCCATTTACATCCACTAAGGCCGAAGCAAGCAAATGCAACCAGTACCAAGGCTTTGAAGCGAATGTTGAATGAATGACTGTTCAAATATACATGCTCATCATTATAGTTTGGTGTTCTTTATACCAAATGACGACGGATCATCAAAGTAACCTGATAGTAATCATGTACTCAATATAACATTTAAGATTATCGGTCCGGTGCATACTGATTGTCAGCTTTGTGGTGATAATGCTATTGAAACGATCGGGAAATGCTTTTTTTATGCTGAAATTACGTGTGAATGGAAAAAAAACACGCAAACGGTTGCGTCAGGTGTTACGTCACCAAACAATTTCCCTTATACTACGCCCAAACATGAGCCATACACCTCGAAACTGAGCCGTGTAATTGCTGAAAAAGGTGACATTGATGTGGTAATAGATGCCAATAGGTATGTATTACCACATCAATATCACCTTCATTCAACTGCTAATCGAGAGTCGTTCGCACATGGAAATTTTGCGTGGTTCACCCGCACTATCTGAGTTTCGCGTTAATAAGCTATTAGAGCGTTGTCGCGAATTAGGTCTGCCTGTGACTGGCATTTATGCCGAGTTCATGCACTTTGCTGATTTATCAGCGCCTCTTACTGCCGACGAGCAAAGCAAGCTTGCAAGCCTGCTGACCTACGGTCCAACGATTGCCGAGCATGAGCCAGTTGGCACCTTGCTACTGGTAACGCCACGTCCAGGCACTATTTCGCCATGGTCTTCTAAATCAACGGATATCGCCCGCAACTGTGGTTTAACACACGTTAAACGTTTAGAACGTGGTACAGCGTATTACGTCGAAGCGACAGCAACACTAACGAATGAACACATTGAAGAGCTGAAAGGCTTAATCCACGACCGCATGATGGAAGTGGTTTACGGTGAGTTTGAAGCCGCACAAGCCTTGTTTGTTCAAGCTGAACCTGCTCCAGTGAAATCTGTTGATATTCTTGCTGGTGGCCGCACGGCGCTAGAAGAAGCAAACGTCACTTTGGGTTTAGCATTAGCAGAAGACGAAATTGACTACTTAGTGGAAAACTTCACTAAACTTGGTCGCAACCCGAATGACATTGAATTGATGATGTTCGCTCAAGCGAACTCAGAGCATTGCCGTCATAAAATCTTTAATGCTGACTGGACGATCGACGGTGTTGATCAAGAAAAGTCACTGTTCAAGATGATCAAAAACACCTACGAAAAGAACCACGAGCACGTCCTGTCTGCTTACAAAGATAATGCAGCGGTAATGGAAGGCTCTGAAGTGGGTCGTTTCTTCCCGAACCCAGAATCTCGCCAATATAACTACCATCAAGAAGCGGCACATATCTTGATGAAAGTTGAAACACATAACCACCCAACGGCCATTTCACCTTGGCCAGGCGCATCAACAGGTTCAGGCGGTGAAATCCGTGATGAAGGCGCGACGGGGATTGGTGGTAAGCCAAAAGCTGGTTTGGTTGGCTTTACGGTTTCTAACCTGCGTGTACCGGGCTTTGAACAACCTTGGGAAACCGATTTTGGTAAGCCGGGCCGTATTGTTACCGCGTTAGATATTATGCTTGAAGGCCCATTAGGTGGCGCAGCATTTAACAACGAATTTGGTCGTCCTAACCTTTTAGGTTACTTCCGTACGTACGAAGAGAAAGTAACGTCACACAATGGCGAAGAAGTACGTGGTTACCACAAGCCAATCATGATTGCAGGTGGTATGGGTAATATCCGTGCTGAGCATGTTCAGAAAAAAGAGATCCCTGTGGGTGCGAAATTGATCGTACTGGGTGGTCCTGCAATGAACATTGGCCTTGGCGGCGGCGCAGCATCATCAATGGCGTCTGGCCAGTCGGCAGAAGATCTTGATTTTGCTTCAGTACAGCGTGAAAACCCAGAAATGGAACGTCGTTGTCAGGAAGTGATCGACCGTTGTTGGCAGATGGGTGAAAACAACCCAATCGCCTTTATCCACGATGTAGGCGCGGGCGGCATCTCAAATGCATTACCTGAGTTGGTTGATGATGGTGAGCGTGGCGGTAAATTCCAACTACGTGATGTACCTAATGACGAACCAGGCATGAGCCCGCTAGAGATCTGGTGTAACGAATCACAAGAACGCTATGTGATGGCTGTCGCGCCAGAAAACATGGCTGCATTCGATGCCATTTGTAAGCGCGAACGTGCACCGTATGCGGTTGTGGGTGAAGCGACTGAAGAGCGTCACCTAACGCTTGAAGACAGCCACTTCGACGATACGCCAATCGATATGCCAATGGACATTCTATTGGGTAAAGCGCCGAAGATGCACCGTGATGCGAAAACGCTGAAAGTAGAAGGTCAGGCAATTGACCGCGCGGGGATTGATTTAGAAGAAGCCACCCAGCGCGTACTTCGTCTGCCAGCTGTTGCAGAAAAAACGTTCCTTATCACCATTGGTGATCGTACGGTGACAGGCTTAGTGGCACGTGACCAAATGGTTGGCCCATGGCAGGTACCCGTTGCTAACTGTGCAGTAACTGCTGCAAGTTACGACACCTACCACGGTGAAGCAATGTCGATGGGTGAGCGTACACCTGTTGCTCTGCTTGATTTTGGCGCATCGGCACGTTTAGCGGTAGGTGAGGCTATTACCAACATCGCAAGTGCAGATATTGGCGACATGAAGCGTATTAATCTGTCAGCTAACTGGATGTCGCCAGCAGGTCACCCTGGTGAAGATGCGGGTTTGTACGAAGCCGTTAAAGCGATTGGCGAAGAACTATGCCCAGCGCTGGGTCTAACGATTCCTGTGGGTAAAGATTCGATGTCGATGAAAACCCAATGGGAACAAGACGGTGAACACAAAGAAGTGACCTCACCATTATCGCTTGTGATTACTGCTTTCGGCCGTGTAGAAGATGTTCGCAAAACAGTAACGCCTCAGCTGCGTACCGATAAAGGCGATTCAAGCCTAGTGCTTATCGACTTAGGTTGTGGTCAAAACCGCCTTGGTGCAACAGCTCTGGCGCAAGTTTATAAGCAGCTTGGTGATAAACCAGCAGACGTTGATAGCCCTGAATTACTGAAAGGCTTCTTCACTGCAGTTCAACAGCTAGTACGTGATGAGCAAGTGCTGGCTTACCATGACCGTGGTGATGGTGGCTTATACGTGACGCTAGCAGAAATGGCATTTGCTGGTCACACCGGTGTTGAAGTTGATTTGAACACCACTGACGGTGACGAGTGTGACGATGTACTCGCTACCCTGTTCAACGAAGAATTGGGCGCGGTGCTACAGATTCGCACTGAAGACCTAGATGCAGTGCAAGCGGTATTGGCTGCAAACGGCTTAGAAGATTGTAGCCACATCATTGGTACTGTAGTTGATGAAGATATTGTTCGCATTTGGAATGGTAACGACCAAGTGCTAGAGCAAAACCGTACTGAACTTCGTACTATTTGGGCTGAAACAACCTACCAAATGCAAGCGATGCGTGATAACCCAGCGGGTGCACTGCAAGAGTTTGAAGCGAAGAAAGACAACAGCGACCCAGGTCTAAATACTAAGCTAACATTCGATATTAACGAAGATGTGGCAGCACCGTTTATTGCACCTGCAATCAATACGGGTGCGAAACCACAAATGGCTATCTTGCGTGAGCAGGGTGTGAACTCCCATGTTGAAATGGCAGCCGCATTTGACCGCGCTGGCTTTGAAGCGAAAGATGTTCACATGAGCGATATTCTTTCTGGCGACGTGAAGCTTGATGGCTTCAACGGGTTGGTCGCGTGTGGCGGCTTCTCTTATGGTGATGTATTGGGCGCGGGTGAAGGTTGGGCGAAATCAATTTTGTTCAACAACATGGCGCGTGACCAGTTTGAAGCTTTCTTCCACCGTAACGACACCCTAGCATTAGGTGTGTGTAACGGTTGTCAGATGATGTCGAATTTACGTGATTTGATCCCTGGTTCAGAGCTATGGCCACGCTTCGTGCGTAACGAATCAGAGCGTTTTGAAGCGCGCTTTAGCTTGGTTGAAGTACAGAAGAGTGACTCTTTGTTCTTTAATGAAATGACAGGTTCTCGCATGCCAATCGCGGTTTCTCACGGTGAAGGTCGTGTCGAAGTTCGTAATGCTGAGCACCTTGCTGCAATCGAGCAATCAGGTACAGTGGCACTGCGTTACTTAGATAACTTCGGTAACGTGACGCAGAACTACCCAGCCAACCCGAACGGTTCGCCAAATGGTATTACGGGTCTGACGACACAAGATGGCCGCGTGACTATCATGATGCCGCACCCTGAGCGTGTATTCCGTACTGTTGCGAACTCATGGCACCCAGATGATTGGAGCGAAAACAGCCCATGGATGCGTATGTTCCGTAATGCACGCGTTAACATCGGTTAATAGCTGTAAAATTAAACATCGGGCAGGCTTTTTGCCCGATGTTTGTTTATTCAGTTGTAACTGCCTTTTTATTCACCATTTCAAGCTTCACCTCCGACCTCTCAATAAGACATTATCTGTATAATCGCGCCCCTTTCATTAGAAGCATAATTATATTACTACCCTAGCGTCATCATAAAGTTCCAATACCATCAATAAGTTAACTAGTTGTTTAATGGTCGCTGGTATAACGCTTTGGTTCTTCGGACTTTCGTGATGATGATTATTATCGTTTGCTTCTATTTCTGCTAAATAGCATTACAACCTGTTATCGATGATTTTTCCCTGCGTATTGTGTGGTGGTTGAAGTTTATTGATTGAAAAGGGAGTAGTTGCTGTCTTGATTTATGGTGTCTAGTGTTTGGTAATTCATTTCAATCTATAAACCGATCTCACCGCCTTTCTCTTAAAGGTTGTTTTGTGGTGTTGGCCTTGAGTGCGTCAATGGCAGGCTGTTTTGACCGTTCGTCTCCTGATGACAATTCGGTAACAACCACGTATCACACTGGCGATCGGCCGCATGTACTCTTTGCGCCGCTCAGCCAACAAATGGATTTGGTGAATGATTTACGTTTTGGTTCTCGTCTAGCGGCAGGTATTGATTATCAGACGCCAGATGATGGGGTTGTGAGTATTAATGGGGGGCGAGGGTTAACCTTGGCTGACAATTTTGGTTTTTCTACATCGGCGCAATTTGATGTGAGCTTTAGCCAGCCACTTGATCCTAATAGCGTCTCTTATAGTGGCTCAACTCAAAATGTATTCGTGTTGCCACTACAGTCTGGCCAAGGCGATGTAATGTTGCTGGACAATTTTCAAGGCTATGGTGGTCAGTTGGTTGATCCGCGTAAACTGGCTCAACAACAAATCCGAGCCAACGTGGTTACTTTAGATGGGGAAGCGAGTGTACTGCGAATTAGCCCATTATTACCATTAGCACCAAACACTAAGTATTTAGTGATCCTTGCTAATACGTTGCGTGACTGCCAAGGGCGAGCGATTGTCCCTTCTCAAGATTATCATCGTTTTAGTCACTCAAGCCCTTCGGCGGAAGGTTTGCCAATAGCTGCTGTTGTTTTACGTTGGCACAATATGGCCAGTGATGTATTGGCCGCCATTGCCGGTGGTTTTATTGAAAGAGGGCAATCAAGTTACTTGTCAGATGATCGCAAGAAAGTGGCAGAGCAAATTGCGCATGCTTTTACATTTACAACAACTGTCGGTACAGAGCAGCTTGAATCTTTAGCTAGCCCGAAAGCGGCTCTGATGAATCAAGGGGTAACAGAGCAGCAAGCGGATGATTTGCTTGCTTCTGTCTCTCACGGTAATGCAATCCCACAACCTCGAGAAGTGGGAATTATTCGCCGAGACTTATCGATTGGCGATATGCTCGATCCGTTTTTGCAAAAACTTGGGGTGGTATTTAATTCTCTCGATAGCCAAGTACTGGCACAACAATTTAATCTATCTGTTGAGCAAGTTGATCAGCTCAAATTGCAATATCAAGATTTTAAGCTAGATGGTTCACTGTTGGATGATTTGCTGACGAATGGTGTTCAGGGGTTCGAGTTTGCTTCGTTTGGTTATCCGAAGGTCAAGTTTTTTCAGGGACATATTAGTTTACCGTATTATTTAGCCGCGCCAGAATTGGATGACAAACGCCATATTAAAGCGAGCGCATTGGCGGAATTTGGTCATGATGAATGGCAATACCGTGAACCGCATTCAGCGTCTATTGGTGCAAAAAATGCATTATCATCCCCTGATCAGCAAGCCGAATATAAAGTGCCTTTTTTGGTTACTCTGCCTGAAGGGAATAAACCTATTGGTGGTTGGCCTGTGGTGATCTTCCAACATGGTATTTTGGGCGACCGCAGTAACAGTTTTCCTGCTGGTATGGCACTAGCATCTCTGTGCGATAAAGAACGTCCGGATAATGCTTGTTTTGCCACGATAGCGATGGATTTACCGCTGCACGGGATATCCCCTCAATTATTGATTGGCAGTACAGCGCTACCATCACCATTTATTGGTTTTGGGATGGACTCTCTTCGCGCTGAAACTGAAAAAACACTGAGTCAGTTAGCGAGCCAAACAGCACTGACTGATAGCGAACGCCAAACTCAAGTTGAACTTCAAACTCGATTAGGTGAGATGGATGGTATTGTTGAGCGTCACTTTGGTGCGACACGTACCCCTACGGGTGAGTTGACGCCGATGAGTTGGGATTTAGCCGCGCTTAAGGGCACTTCGGGCTCGACTTTTATGAATTTCAGTAATGTGTTAAGTCAGCGTGACCGGATGCGCCAAGCTATTTCTGACTTATTGAATTTAAATGCTAGCCTGAAAAATATTGACCTTGATGGCGATGGTATCGCTGATTTCGACACTAGCCGCGTTTACTTTGTTGGTCACTCGTTAGGTGGCGTGTTGGGAATGCCATTTGTGGCTGTAAACAACGATCCTTTGGTGCGTCAATACAATCCAAACTTACCGAAAATTCAAGCCGCAGCATTGCTAACCACAGGTGGTGGGGTACCAAAGCTGCTTGAGCATTCACCAAGCTTTCGCCCTGAAATCCTAGGTGCCCTCAAACACTTGGATACTGAGCAACCACTAACGTTAGGTTCAAAATCCTTTGAGCATTATTTCTATACGCTACAGAGTGTGATTGATGGGGTTGATCCACTGAACTTTGCTGCCAAGCTGAAAGCCAGCGATACGGGTCTTTATATGGCTGAGGTTGTGGGGGGAGCACCTGTTATCGATGCTAATGGCTATCAGCAATACTCGGCGAATGGCCAACCAATGACAACATTGCCAGATCAAACTATTCCAAACAGTGCGGACGGTAAGCCTGTTATGCCATTTGATGGCAGTATTGCTGCGCCGCTCGCAGGCTCTGAGCCTATGGTGAAATTAATTGGGTTGCAGTCGCTACGTTATGAACTTGATAATGCTATAACCCCGTCATTAAATCGTAGTTTTTCAGTCAGCGCTGAGCATGAGCAACCATTGAAAGTGGTCGCGCGATTTAACCGTGGCACCCACGTTACGCCTGTCATGGCGCTTGAGAATATCCAACGTATGATGTTGGATAATCAACAGCTGGTTGAAGCGTTTAAATCTGGCAACATGGGTAAAGATCACCTGTCATTGATTTATTTAGCGGCAGATTCACTTAAGCGTTCAGGTGGTTTATTCCTTGAAATGACGGGGCAGGTGAGTGATTTCTTCACTCATAATGGAATGAAGGTGAAGGTTAAAGATGCGAATTTATTAAGTCAGGTCGATCCGCATCAAAATGATACCCCATTGCCCACGATTACTTTGGTAAGTAAGCAACCCGCCAGTTGTGAGGCTGAGATGGCATGTATTATTGATAACGATGATGCCGCTTTTGAAACCACGGGTAATTGGGTAAGCCAAGCAGACCGTCCTAATGATAGCCAAGGAGGTCGCTACCAGTACGCGTCAGGTAGTGGTGATAACTACTTTTCGCATGCTGCGTGGTGGTTCCGCGTAAATAAGCCCGGGACATACCGTGTATCAATGCGAACGCCGTCGAACTTTGCTCAAGGCTCAATGTTCTTTGCGCATGGTGCCACTACAGGGGCTAAGTACAATGTGTTCTCTGCTGCTGGTGAATCGAAAGATCGTATGTTCAATCTTGTTGACGGTGTTCAGAACGCGGCGCCATTTAATTATCCTGCGGCGCCAAATGGTCAGTATGTGACATTAGGTAATTTTGTTTTTGATGCTAGCCATGATTACAAAGTCACCTTACATAATCGTAGCGTTGAGATCATCACAGGCCCATTGATTGCAGATGCGATTAAGGTTGAATATATCTCAAGCAATACCAATATGTCTGCGGGGTCAGAGTTGCAACTGTGGGTTGAACAAGCCGAAATTTTGCTTGTTTCTGTACAGGTGGGTGACCAGCCTGGTCAGTATTCTGCGGAGGCTGTGAGTCAGCTGAATACAGCGTTGGCGAGTGTGAAACAGGTAGCTTTTGATCCTACGTTATCATCAGTAACTATGTTAGCAATGAAGGCACAACTGGATAACGCGGTTAAAATGCTCGAGAAAAGTCAGGTACCAGAACCTGTCATTATTAGTCTAGGTCCACAAGGTACGGTAATGGATAACCAAGATCGTAACTTTAATATCACTGTTCCGGGAAGCTTGAAAACAGATGATAATGGCCAGTATGGTGATGACTATTATTATTCGACCGATAGCCATGCTAAAGCTGAATGGGTATTTGAAGTGGTTGAAAATGGATATTATCAAGTGGCCGTGAACAGCCCTGGGGGCTTTAGCCGCAGTCATGGCTATGGTTCAGATAAGGTTAAGTATCAGTTGCTTGAGAATGATGCCGAGTTAGCGAGTACACAGCTTGATCTGTATGAGGAGAGTTATCGTTTTTCGCCTTTGATTGAATCTGTTTATTTGCAGAAAGGTCAGCAATATAAAGTGTG
This sequence comes from Photobacterium sanguinicancri, assembly GCF_002265265.1. Taxonomy (GTDB): domain Bacteria; phylum Pseudomonadota; class Gammaproteobacteria; order Enterobacterales; family Vibrionaceae; genus Photobacterium; species Photobacterium sanguinicancri. The sequence continues at coordinate 2,077 of NZ_NOIF01000007.1, read as the reverse complement.
TATTAGTGGTGCTTATACCTCATGGGGGTATAAATACGGTATTGCAGCGGATGCGATTAAAGTTATTTATAAGCCGTTGCCATAATATTCAAATACTAGATAAATCTTGTTATTAAATCGCCTTAATGGGCGATTTTTTTGTTTTAAAGCAAAAAAAAGTGTGAGAATTATTGGAAAAGTTGAGCAGTTGCCCAAATTGCTGAGTTTGGTGTTGAGTCATTAAAGTGTTCCTCCTAAAATGCTCGGCTAATCATTTAGCGTTTTGTTCGCTGAACATAGTCTGTGTCACATGGAATTGGTGCTTTCAGACGACGTTGTACTATCAAGGATGAAATACACATTGGATACTGTAAAACAATATACATCCACACTGGCACTGCGTGTGTTGGGCTGCATTGTTACCGTTTGTTTGCTACGCAATATCGACGCGTTTATTTTAGCCTTTAGCTATAACCAATTGGGTATCGTGCCTGTCGTGATCGCAGTTTTAGTACTGATGTCAGGAGTTTTAGCCAGTGTAGGCTTATTGAATGGCCGCCATTGGGGATTTTTACCGCTCTATTTTTTTATACCCGCCGCAACCATGTTTTTTAGTTTTAGCTTGGTGCCCTTCGTTCCGCTATTTTTCCCTGTTGAAATAAGAGCCTATATCGTACTAGCTCTGAATATCAGTATTTTGCTCTATGCTGTCTTTTTACTGTTGAAAAAAATGGATTCGCCAATAGATCTTCACTCATTATAAATATGAACCTTTGTGATCTAAGTGGTTAAATACATTGAGGCACAGTAGGGGTTTCTGAGATAATCATTCTATTAGCCTCCGCTCAAAAAGGACGACGAGAAAATGAAAAAAATCGAAGCCATTATTAAGCCATTTAAGCTGGATGATGTACGTGAAGCTTTGGCCGAAGTTGGCATCACAGGGATGACAGTCTCTGAAGTGAAAGGTTTTGGTCGTCAGAAAGGCCACACAGAACTATACCGTGGTGCAGAATACATGGTCGACTTTCTGCCTAAAGTGAAGCTTGAAATTGTAGTTACAGATGAAGTGGCAGAACAGTGTATTGAGACCATTATTGAAATAGCGCAAACAGGCAAAATCGGTGATGGCAAAATCTTCATGTTTGATGTCGAGCGCGTTGTGCGTATTCGTACTGGTGAAGAGGACGAAGACGCGATCTAAATTGAGATGATAGCGTCTTCTTTCGCTCAATAACTGTATCGGGAGTGCTCATTTATGGCTATAAATTCTGCGTTCCCTCTTGGTTTTTGAGCGAAACTCCTTCGCTCCAGTAATTATCAACAATCCTTTGTTCTTATTGCAACGCCACCATGTGCCCTCTACATTTCCATTTTTCTCTTTCCATCTTTCTGCTGTTATTACTTTCTCTTGGTTTGCTAAACCTTTTTTACGGCTACTTTCTTGGTCGAATTTCCGTATTTTTAATAGATTAAAACTTGTTAAAATTATACTTCAATAGTTTTTGGCTATTGAATGTATAAAGCAAGACGAATGGTGTCAGAGTGATAGCACCCGTAATATTGCAGAAAACAAAGAGGAATCGAATTATGCGACAACAAAATATTATTGGTCTTGATAGTGGTAAATCTGATGAGTTGGCTGCTCAACTCAATACGTTGCTGGCCAATTATCAAGTGCTCTACATGAATACACGTGGCTATCACTGGAATATTAAAGGTAGAGAGTTCTTTGAATTACATGCGAAATTTGAAGAAATTTATACCGATCTACAAGTGAAAATTGATGAGTTAGCAGAGCGTGCTTTAACACTGGGTGCAACGCCATCACATAGCTTTACTCAGTACCTTCAGGTCAGTGAAATCAAAGAACACCTTAATGCGCATGTAGGTAGTGACTGTGTTAGTGGCTTACAAGCGGGCTTTAAAACCTTATTGGGTATGCAGCGTAGTATTCTTGGGTTAGCTGGTGATGCTGAAGATGAAGGGACAGCGGCATTGATGGGTGATTATATCCGAGAGCAAGAAAAGCTAATGTGGATGCTGAATGCTTACAATCAATAACCGTTTAGTTAAGCAGTTAAATAATCATAAAAAA
>NZ_NOIF01000006.1 GCF_002265265.1 Photobacterium sanguinicancri | reverse complement strand
TAGCTCCGTCTGTTTGGCTAGGAGATGTGTTTAAGATACATTTTGGAGGTCAGTTACTGAAGAAGATATAAGGATGTGGCAAGGGTTCCTAGTAAGCCAAAGAGATAGTTCCAAAAATGTTAAACCATCTGATGATACCATCTTCAATGATGCCTCTTTAGTGTTTAGTTTTTACTCTTGGGCGAAGAGAAAAGAGTTCCCGGTCCTAATTAACACCACAAGTGTTAGCTGGAAGTATAATTATCGAGAAAATAGCAAACTACGTTCTAACAAAAATATGCTAAGTGGCAGCTATCCAGAAACTGGAAACATAGACATTGGGAAGAAGAGCAACCGCAATTGGACTAAGTTTAAAAGATCACAAATAATAATAATGAGTAATGATAATATAAGCTCTCTTATGTCATCTTATAGTGACATTGTTTATCCAGCTATGTTTATGCACGCCCTTTCGACAGGATTACGTGCCGTCGGAGTTTGTCAAACGCCATATATAGGTTATGGTGAGAACAACCATATCCGAACATATCCAGAAATATTAAATACTCTTAAACCTGTTGGCAGCAATGAGATAAAAACATTTGATTTCAGGGTTGTTGAAAAAGGAAGTAAGGCTAGGATTGTCAAAGTTAACCTTAGTGCTTGGAAATCAGTTTGTGAGTTATATTATCCATATTATGCAGAGCGAAGAGCTAAATATAAAAAGAAATATCCAAACGGAAACCCAGATCATCATTTCTTTTTGGCAAAAAATGGTAATCCTGTTACCCCATCGATGATTTCTTCAGCGACCAACTATGCCAAAGGAAAACTCAATAAATTTAAATGGTCATTTCGTAACTCACGTGACTGGTATGCCACAAATTTTATTATTCAAAGCCTTACTAAAGAACAGATTACAAATGGCTATTATAATATTGCAGTCGATGAGGCACTTCAGGCCCAGTTAGGTCATAACGATTATAAAACAACTTATTATTTCTATATTCGAGTTGCATCAATTATCTTGGCTCTAGAATCTGGTCATCTAGATTATACGTTAGGTAAGTCACAAGATTTTTGGACAGATATAAATAATGAGGTTATTCATGGAAGGTAATTCAGATAAGAGCTAAATGAAGTTCAGAAGCGATAATTAACCCCAAAAGAGGTTTTATTAAAATATTGCCCCCCTACTTCATGATATTTAACTCATATTCAGCCTTACACTTCGGAGGGCAGTTATAATTAAATTGTACAATTAGCCAGCTGATATCATCATTTTCAACAGGACAGAAATAAATTATCGATTTTGCTAATTGAGCAATACATAAATCACTTCAAGTATGGCAAAAGTCGTTTCTAACATACCCAGCATTGGTAGTACAGAACATGTTACATCAGACCGAATTAAGTGGACATTAAGGTATCCTTGTTAATACCTTAATGCCTACTTAGTTGATGACTTAATGACATTAGTGAACATAATAATCAGATTAGTTTAGCCAATCCATTCGCCACTTAGTTAGTCATAACAAGCCAAAGGCTTAGCATTGTTAGGGCTTATTCTAATAACGGATAAGATAACAATGGATTTAATGTGTCTCTGGACAAAACCTAGTTAGATTATTTGGTCTAACTAGGTTAATTCAGATAAGAAAAAGTATCTTGAAACCTTAAAAGTTTATGTGTTCATTCTAGCTATTTTATTAGCCGTTTTTTTAAGCTACCTGACCTTTCTCAATCCCATAAATGGCCCTTCCCCCTAATCAGTAACTACCTTTTTAAATCCGGGGAATGTTGCCAGTAGATGCTTTTCCTCATCACTGGTTACCACTTTGACAACAGTCAGGTTCTTTATCGTTCGTGAGCATGCAACATAAAACAGCTTCATGTTAGGGGACGTGAAGGCGCTACTAGGCTCTGTACTATTGTGGCTGAACTGAAACTTGTATTGATTCCAAAAATACTCATCAAGGACAACTAAAACGTTCTCAATACCAGATCCTTTGGTCTTATGCATTGTGATGTAATCACACTCTTCATTTAGATATCTGTAGTACCTAATTATCTCACTAAAGGGGATCGATTCAGAGAATAGCTCCTCGTAGAATCTCTCTCTTTTAAGATTGGATATAAACTCATTGAATGTTTCTTCAGTCAATTCAGGGACTTCTTTTACCATCTTAGCTAAGGTATTGGCTCCTGAGTTGAATATCTTTTTGAGCTGCTGATATGCTATATCTTTTTTCAACTCAGCTAAAAAAGAGTCCTTACGACCAACATATGCAAGGTAACTGTCTGACTTGGTGATAATATTTTCTTCAAAAGCAACCTCAAGAGTTTTAGCAATGCTTAGATCACCCGTAGTGATCTTCTCAAATGCGGCGACAATCTTTTCTTTGGCCTCAAGGTTGTTAAGCACAAACCCCGACTTCTTCAGTTCGGATAGTATGAAATTGTATCTCTTTTTTGCTCCGCTATAGGCATCACATAGTTCTACTAGATCAAGCACCTGAGTGCTTGAGAGAACCTTTTCGAGCTCATCTTTGACTTCCGTATACCTATCAGCAAACACCTTATATAAAGAAGCAAATCCAACTTTGCCTGCAATTGACTTGTTTGTAAGCATCAACTTCTTATGAGAGGATTCTTTACCATCAGCCAAGTCAATTAACTTGTCGACGAAATCAAGGTATGCCTGCTTTTCTTCAGAACAACTCCTAGAATGAGGTTTGTTTTTATCCCAGATTGCATAAAGCAACCTAACCTGACCTTGTCTATCTTTTAAGGTCTCTTTGGTGCCATCTTTTTTAACCTTGAATGCAGGTTCTTGCCTTAGATCATCCTCTCTAAGAGCATTCACAAAGTTAATCACCTGTTCTGAACATCGGAAGTTATCTTCCTTTGGTATCTCGGCAAGGTCACCTGAGTCGATATAGGCACGCACATCTCCAATACCATCTGAGTATATGCTTTGCATTGCATCCCCAAATAATCCTATTGTGATTTTCTTATCTCTAGGGAGATGCTTTAAGAACACTTCAACCACGTCTTCATGTGTATCTTGGTATTCATCTATTAGGATGAAATCGTACTTATCACACAAGATCCTTCCTAGCTTTGAATAACGCATAAATAGCAAACTTGTAATCTTAAGCAGGCTATCATGCCCAAATGAAAGGTCATTGAATCGGTCAAAACGTGAGTCATTGTATCTAATGATCCTGTGATCCTTACCATCAATGACCTGCCGAACTTCAGTATTCAAGTCAGCTATTTTCTCATTGAGTGTCTGGCTGTATTCATTTGGCGCTTTGTCATACTCTCTTTTACCAAGCTCTTTGGGTGAGGTCTCGCCTTTGACAATATATTTTAACTTTGCATACTTCTTATAAGCACTCTTGTAGTTTTCATGGTTAGCTTTTTTGAGATCATTACCAGTTAGCCCAGAACTATCCTCAGTCTCAACTTCTGCATTAGCGACTATAAATATCTCATGTATAACTTTGTGAATTGCTTTAGTGTAGTTCTTAATTAGGGAGCCAAGAAACGAATGTATCGTGGATATGTTGTAACCTTCTCCTACGCGGTCAATGATTTCATTAACAGCTAAGTTGGTATGAGTGATACATGCAATTCTCTTCTTCGGATAATCTTTGGACAGGAGCTGTAGTGTTTGCTTTAGTGTTTCAGTTTTCCCACAACCGGCCCCTCCCTGTAAAACAAAACTCTTCTTATCGGCAATGCACTCTTGAATTCTTTGCTGTGGTGTTACTTTGCGATCCACTTTAATCCCTCCTTAATATATGAAGGGGGATTCCACTTAAGGTTATCCTTTGAAAGAGCGAGGTAGAGTATAGAGGAGGCAAAGCTAGACTTCCCTTTGCTATCAAGCATTTCCTCCACAAACTTGTCAGGGTCTGACTTGCAGTCATCAAACTTATCCTTGTTTTTAAGTCCATCGACATCGTCTAGATTACTGCCTATAGAGTCCATATTCGCACTCACAAATGCTTCTTCAAAACTTCTACCTTGGTATCCGTCTTGAACATCCTGATAAGCAACCTTGATCAATGGTGATGGGGCATCATGGCTATGTTCTTTTAGTTTATCCATCCATGCTGAGAAACCCTTATCACCAAATTCCGGTGATTTATAGTAATGCCGTAAGGTTCCATTGCTAGTATGAGTGCCAATTTTTGCAGCGCATGCATTGTAAGTCTTTCTTCCCTTCTCACTCTCACATTCTTTGGTTGTATCTAGATCTGTAATGATGAGTGTCTTTATCTCAAGGAAGTCGAGAAAGTGCTTAAATGCTTTTGCATTCGCCCCAACTTCGAGGATCGATATATTTTGAGAAGTGAGTGCAATATCACCCTTATCACCAAGGCCATCTGTATCAAATTGATTGATGAAGTATGGGAGGAGCATTTTTTCAGAAGTACCTTCTATGAAGATTATCTTCTCTGCAAAAAATAGTTCTGAGGACTCAATTGTTAAATATTGGTTGAGAAACTTGAAATTCTCCTTTTCTACCTTGTCGATATCAGTATTCCTTTCATCAGCATACCTTGCTTGTAACTCTATATAGAAATTCCGAATCTCTGTATTAGCTTCATCCTTTTGGATGCGAAAGTAGCGAATGTCCTTGAAATTGCATTTTTTGACGATATGAGCAGAATGAGTTGAGATGAAAGTTTGAAGCCCTTTAATCCCTTTTAAAGTTTCTGTGATTTGGTCAATAAAAACATACTGTAGTTGTGGATGGGTGTGAGCTTCAGGCTCTTCAATAAACAGAAGGTTTATATCTCGCCCGCTCTCTTCAAAATCTGCCTTCTCTATCTCTATGTTAAGAAGAAGGTAAAGTATGTTCATGTATCCCAAACCATTTTGATGTTCAGGAAGTTCAGTGCCATTTATTCCATAGGTGATCTTAGAATGACTTGCCATAACCTCCTTGGACTGAAGATCGGACACAACGTTTAGGTCAGTAAGTCCAAGAAAGGACTTTGCGTTCTGAAGGAAAGGAGAAAAGAAGGCTTTGTAGTTACTGCTAAGTTGGCTATCTGCTTCAATAATTGATGAATTGATCCCGTCTAGCTCATCATGAGAAACCTTGACTTTGCTGTTGTAGAACTGTGTTGTTAGATATGAAAGAATCTTTCGATCTTGAGGCTTTGCATCCGAACTCGTTACATTTCTATTGGCTTGAATTATCTTCAAATTGATTAGGTTATTAACATCAGATGCATCTTTGGGGATTAGATTAGAACGATGTTTCGGCTCAAAATCACTAAAGTTATCAAAGATGTAGTATCTAACTTGAATGTAATCAGAAAGGTTCTTTTTGATGAACTCATCTTTTCTTTTGGTAACAGCATCAAGATCCTTTAGTAGTTTTGATTTGTTGATCGTTGCTTCAAAGGAAATTCGTGCTGTGTTGGATTTCGGGTCAAGATCTACAATGAATTCAGAAAGGTTCTGTAGATTATCTTCTTCGCCATACTTAATACTAAGGGATAGTCTTATTGCCAGTGAATACTCATCTGTCTTTTCACTGAGCTTAAGAATGTCTTCACGCAGACTCAATGGGAAGTCATCGTAGTAGAACTTCCTTGACTTCAGGAATTTTTCAAACACTACGATAAAAGATGTCTTGCCAGAATTATTTTTTCCTATCAGAAGAGATAGTTCGTTATTTAACTCATCTTCCAGATCTAATGTTGTATCTTTAAGTTGCCTGAAATTCTGTATTCGTACATTGCTTATGTGCATCTTTTTTCCTTGTGATAAAGGGACGCAGGAATTCCCTCTTCCAGAACGCATCAATCATTAATTTATCGCTAAAACTTACTTGTTAAATTAAATAATTTCAATGAATTAAGTCAAATTAAATAACAACAAATAAATCTCCGACTCGTTCACGATTCGAAATTCAGTGCAGTAAGTATGATTAAGCATATCGGCCCAACTAACTATACATACCGAGCCGCTTTTCAACAGAAAGGCTTTGCATTAGGTAGGTTAAGGGAAAAGTCGAGGCGCTGAAGCACATGAAGATGTGGCCCAAAACGATTTTGGTGCAAAAGTTAGTTACTCGACCAATAAGCAGACAGTGCCTCCCCCGACCACGCATAGAGATTACCCCAACGTGACCAAGAAGAACGGATTGCACCTAAATGCGCACCAAAGTGCTCATATGTTAAGATATGATCAATTAGAGCCTCTCCTCTAACTCATTACACCTAATATTCAGGGAAAGAGCTTTTATGGAATTGAAACATAACGACCGAACAAATACGGCCTAAAACGTTACATTGGGTCATCAATAGAGCAACAAATCAGAAAAGATGCAGGTTGTGGTTGCGTCATCTGTTGTTCACTTTTCTGTGACTACGATCAATAAAATGTGGCTACTAAAGAACGTAAGATACTACTTAATTACAGGAAACTTGGTCAAAAAACACTCATTCAGAAATTAAAACTAACTCATTTTATGTGCCGGTAGCATATTAGAGCTAGCGCAGTTAAAGAATTGACAGATTGCATGTCAACCAAGCCACATAATATTCCGAGCAATTAGTACCCGCCCTCCTCCTTCCACAAAAACAATCGTTACAAGCATATTTAAACTTAATCCTTGAAAATCAGTGCTATAGCTTCAGATTTTATTCATTTATTTACAGTCCCAAAGCCGAATCAAAACAAACAGTCAATCCATTAGTTATTTCACCTACCTATGTAGGAGGATATGCTAAAAGGCGAATAAAATAGAGCTCATTACGCATAAACAACAACAGTTGACTTGGCATAGCAACACCAACTAAAACGCTGATTTAAAAGGAGTTTAACTCACCCCACCCCTTGCTAAATCGTATCTCTTCCTTTATAAACATGCATAAATTCAGTCGTGGTAAGGAAGAGTGATGTGTTACAGGTGTTATGATCCTGAAGAAGTCAATTGGATTCTTCAGCTCTCAAAAAAACTAAATTCGGCGATGAGTATAAATTGCAATGAAGATTATTATCCAATACGGGGAGTTAGAGCCTACATAACATTAAATAAAAAATCCGGGTTACTTGATGTTTCTTATCACACGAGTCAACCACATGATTCAAACCTTTTATCATTTCCTGTTCGCGATATAGGGCACCTTAGAGATATTGTTTTTCAAATCATAAAACTGGGTTATCGAAGTCTTTACTGGACTAACTCAGAAGAAGTTGAAGAGGTGTGTCCACTACCACCACTAGGGCTTGCACGCTTAAATTATTATTTGGCTTCTATGAGCTATTGGGACGGAAAATGTTGCACTTATAGATATCTTCAATCTGAAATCAGCTCTCTCGCAGATCGGGGCACAACCTCAACTGATGCTAGTACGGCAATGCTATTGGCGAAAATTCCAGTAGCTGGCGATTAACTCTAAATAAGGAGATCATTAATGGAAAAGATATTACTTATTAATACTTATGTCGTTGTGCCTGTTTTGATAGGAATCATCATCGGTATATTTGTCGGTATGTTTGCTACAGTGAAATACATTAAGCGACGCAAATGATTATCACTCCGTCACTTTATCTATCACAGCTGAAGTGACGTTTTTGTTTTGTAATTGCTATAAGCGATTTAAGAAAATGAATAAACCGAAAAACTCAAAAAGTCACACCGGATTGCAGGTTCTATATTTTGATGTTGTGAGCTTACTTCTCTCTACAGATTACCTCAATAAACATCCCCAAATGCGCTCTGTAACAGAGATAGAAAATTATTTCTCCATGAACCATGCTTCATTTTTAGAACAAGTTACACTCGATCCTGAAGGGGCTAAGTTACTAAACGTCTTTTGTATGAACTCCAACGTGCTTTTATACCCTCTGAGCACTTTGTTTCCTAGGGAATTTTTGATAATACAAGGAATTAAACAAGAGTACATAGCTTCAGACGAGAGGTTAACGCTCAGATTAAATGACTCCAATCCTATTCGAAGAATGTTAGCCCATTCCTATAAAATGAGTGCTGATTGGCGGGTTGTAGGTAACCTAGACCTATATGATAGGCAGCTCTCCAGTTTTTCAGGTAGGTACATTAAAGTAAGCAGTGCTTCAGGAGTCACAGAGAATCTCATCCGAGAAATAGCAGATTCATTTCAAAATGAATTGTAGTGATTCGTACTCAAATGAATAAATAAGTAAATGGATCACTACCAAAATATACAGCCAATATTCTGGAAAATATCTTATATTTGGACAGAACAGGAATGAGTTAGAGTAATAGCTTTACTGGGCATCGTTCTGATGAAGTAAGGTATGGAAATATGCTTCGGGCTTGTCCAGCACCCAGAATAGGTGTCGGCTGAGCAACACCTATTCTGTTATTCATGTTCAAAGCAAATTGACAGCTCACATCCAACCTAATCCATTTTTAGTCACAATAAGCTACTGGTTCATTGTCAATTAATAACTCAAGCTCAACTACTTTTCTATCAAGCCATTCACTAACTTCCTGAATGTACTCTTGCCATTCCTCATTAGCTTGCAAAAACTCTAACACTCGCGCTCTAGCTTGTCGCTGACCAGAAATGCCTGTCATTTTGTCAAAGTAAATGTGCCAATCGTTAAGTCCTTGAATGGAACGAGATGTGGCTTGTAGCTCTCTGAGTCGAGGGTCATCAATATGCGCTTGCTCAAAGAGCTTCTTGATATTAAATTCAGGGCTCCCTTTCTGACCCTCCGGTGCAAAGTATTTAATTTTAAATTCTTTTATTTGACCAACAACTTCACACCTATCATTATAGCGGTCGTTACCATTCAAATGTCGCTGACACTCAGAGAGTTTTTCATCTTCCTGTCTACATACATCACCATCCAGCACACATACGGTATTCTGGATGTCTTGATTCATTAACTTTTTGCCTGCTAATAAAGCGAAAGCGTTTGACCATGCACCAAATTTAGTCACATCAACGTGAGCGTGCAGATGCTTGCTGTAAACAAGGTTAAGCACTATGTCTTCAGCTAATTCATCTTCGACGTATATGTGAAGAGGTTTCGTCATAACCCCAGTGAGTTGGCTCATAACTTGAGGGTTTGTGTGCGGCATTGGCAACACTCCATTGCCAGTATTGAAAACACCGATGATGTTAATCTGTTCACTGAATTCCGAAATTGTCTCGCGGTGTGTAGAAAACACCACTTCAATTCTATTCTCTTTAGAACGCTGAATGATCTTCTCAATTAAACGCTTGAAAGCTGCACCGTGAAGTAGAACATCTATCTCATCAACTAGCAGCAACCCTCCTTTAGCAAGCATTGGGCTGTGTAGCGTATAAAGAATATTGAGAACTCGCTTTTCACCCGCCCCCATAGAGTGTTCGCTGTAAGTTATACCGTTAAACTCTAGCCCGAACATTGTGTGAACTTTGTCGCCTTTCTTTATCGTACAGCTATTGAGTGACTCATATTCTCTACCAAGCACATAAATCATGTCTTGCTTTATTTTGTCTGCCGCAACGTGAGCTAATTCTTCAGTTTCGTATTCTTTATAGCGACTTGCGTTCTTATCTTCGTTTAACGTTGCAAGATCATGTAGTCCGATATAAGCGGACTCTCTCTCATGCCTACGACCATAGATTGGAAGCCATCGACTTTGTTTCTTTCCGGGCTTTTTGTAATAAACTTCATGATCATCTTTAGTGACTGGTTGAGGAGATTTGGCTGGGTTTAACTCGTCAAACTCAAAGTCGATTTTGAACTCGCTACCATCCCAACTTGCATCTTTGTTTGGAGTAAAGAAGTGAGAAAGACGGTTGAAATCTTTTGATGTCTGTTTGCCTTTGGGTTTAAACGCACAAGCTAAAGCATGTATGATAGTCGACTTACCTGATCCATTCACACCAACAACAGCTGTGATATTCTTGACAGAGTCAAAGGTCAAAGGAAAGTTTTTGATACCTTTCAAGTTTTTAATGTGAAGTTTTTTCAGACGATAGTTATATCGACTGATTTTGGATTTGCTACCCTTTGCTTTACCCATGTGAAGAACTCACTCCTAGCGACTAGGTCTTATGACATGCGCAAATAGTATCATGACTAGACTAACTGGAAGCAAGTTTTCATACAAAACAACCATATGGGCTTGTGAGTGTGACTGGATAGTCATGAGATTTTAGGACACATTAAGGCTAACAGAATATGTATGGGCCCTTGTTCCAAATGATTTGGGGCATTTTTGATTAATACTGATTTGTGCAGCAGCTGAACTTTTTCATCGCTCATGCAAATATTACAAATTATGCAACAGTTCAACTGTCGAGGAATACTCAGTAGTTGATGGACTAGAAAATCAAAAAAGGCGATACAAAAGCACTGAGAGTAAAAATTAGATACTGACTTCACGCCATTATATTTATCCATTTTTTAATTAGCATCTCTTGAATTAGACATTGTATACCTATACATAATAATTAGTGCTTTAGGAGGTGAAACAGCAAGTTGCATTGTTGTTCTTGAATGCACGACAAACGAAATTCATTTGACTATAGGAGTCATTTATGGCGAAAGGTTCGAGTATTAACGGTAACGGTGGTAATGGTAGTGGCAACGACAGCTATACGATTACTGGGCGCGGAGAGGTCAGTAGAGCGCAGCTAATCCGAGAGGTCAAGCAAGGTAAGCATCCTGATACCCACATCTACAAACGCAATGGTATTGAGTACGCTAGGAACAACCCTAATCACGATAGACCAGATAACATTAACGAATAACCACTCTCCAAAGGGCTATGCTCAGTATAGCCCTTTAATTCTATCACCAATCATTAATGAACAATTTTTCTGTTGACCATGATCCGCATGCAGCTATTGTATATGTAGTTAGTTGCAATATGTCTGCATAAGTATTATTTGTTCAAATGAGAGTGTTCAGAAATATTATGAGTAACAACTCTAGGCCGGAATGAGGCAAAGATGAGTCAGCATTCACTTTAATGACTCGATACTGGACATAAGCGAGTAAGTTATTTTACTAATTTAATAAATGACGAATTAAATCTCAGAAAGATCAATTAACTCTAAATGATAAAAGTATCTTGATGCCTTAAGTTCTTGTTATTCGAATTTACACTGGTGGACTAACCTGACAAATTCCTGTGAAAATTCTTCAGCTAACTTTGTGCTATACGAAACAGTTAGTGTCTCATTATTAATATTTGCCGCTTTATTTGTCCAATTGAAAGAACCATGTGCGACAACCTTAAAATCAAAGACACAGAACTTATGATGCATCAACTTTTTTAGTGGGTCAGCAGTAATCAGTTCCACTTTACCATCTAAGTAATGACCAATATTGTTATTGATATCATCTTTATTCATAACAACGCGAACACTAAGCCCCTGCTGAACTTTGTTAATCAAAGCGTCGGCAAGGTCTTTATCTGTGAACCATGCAACTGCAACCCAAATAGAAAAACGAGAAGAGTTTATTGTTTCTAATAACTTATCTTTTTGACTTTCGAAGTACTGCTCAAAAGTCGGCTCTTCACTACGATAAAATCCTGAGTCAGGATTTCCAGCCAACTCGTTCAAGTGATCGATTAACGTTAGTACCTGTGTTCTAAGTTCCTTAGCTTGCCACATATGGCGTACATTGGTATTTACCTTAGAAACATCACAGAGAAAAGACTCACTTTGAAGGCGCTTTGCGCTATTAACGAACCGATTAACAACTTGCACATACGACCTTACGTGATCTTCCTGTTTATCTAAAAAATCGTGTTCGCTACACTCATCAAACGGAAAATTAAGTACGTCATTTGCTAAATTAAACACTTGCTGATTTATTTTCATACTCACTGTTCTTATAGTCTTATAACACCAATTAATTAGCTAACAACGCATTGCCCCCAAGCCTCGGCAAACCACTTAAAAGAGCAAAACCAAATTGGGAGCTTCGAGCGCTATCTACCCACCGAATTACTCTTCGTAAAAATAGATCTATGCAGTCATGGTGGAGCGTCAGTCAACCTCGATTATGATAACGTCACCAAGCATTAAATTCGCCTACAGGGGCTTCTACATGATCAGCAGTAGGAGAATTAAATACGATTTGACCGACTCTCCTTTAACTTATGGCGTCTTAACTATACTAGAGCTAGTGTTCTAAGCCCAGATGCACTAGTTATGACTAGTGTTGATTTCTTGACTAGACACTAGTTTACATTTTCTCTGATTTTGTTAGATATTGATGTAGACATTGGTTTACGTTTTTGACACAGGTTACGCTTGTCAATTAATGTGCGATTCGGAGCGGTAGTAGTATGATACAATGCCAGATGTGGCAAGGGTTTGTTACCCACTCACTCATGCATGGGCAAATCAAAATCAAAAATAAAGAGGATATGCCAACCCCAATAAAATACTTCAATCCCGCTATCGCAGAAGAATATAAAAAAATCGAATTAGCAGCAGAAAAGAAATTGCTGTCGATGCTGCCTGAAGAATTTCACGATGATTACGCGCCACTGGTTGATAGTGAAAAAATCAACCAAGAAGAATACGCCATTGTTAAGCAAGCCGATTCATTGTGTGCGTATCTAAAATGCTTGGAAGAATTAAACGTTGGCAACCATGAATTTGCCAAGGCGAAATCTAATATCGAGCAAAATTTAGCAAATCGCTCAACACCAGAGATGGAATATTTTCTCGCCACGTTTGTCGACAGCTTTAACTTAACGTTGGATGAGATCAGTTAATGGATAACTTAACCCTTTCCCAAGAATGGGAAAACCGCACCAGCAACGAACAAAAAACACGTCGCAACGATCATCGCTCGGTTTACCAGCGAGATCGCGCACGCATCCTTCATTCAGCCGCATTTCGTCGCCTTCAAGCCAAAACACAAGTGCATGGCGCTGGGCATCATGACTTTTACCGTACTCGCCTTACCCACTCGCTTGAAGCCTCGCAAATCGGTACCGGCATTGTCGCGCAACTCAAAATCAAACAACCCGAATTTCGTACAATTTTGCCATCAACCAGTTTAATGGAGAGCATTTGTTTAGCTCACGACATTGGTCACCCGCCATATGGGCATGGTGGTGAAGTCGCTTTAAACTACATGATGCGCAATCACGGTGGCTTTGAAGGTAACGCACAAACGTTTCGTATCGTGACCTTATTAGAACCTTATACCGAGCATTTCGGTATGAACCTGTGCCGCCGAACACTATTAGGCTTGCTAAAGTATCCCGCTTTTATCAACCAAACTCGTGCTGCTATCATACCGCCAGATGTGACCAATTATCGCCACTTAAAAGCCAAAGACTGGCATCCAGCCAAAGGCATATACAGCGATGACCAAGCGACTTTTGATTGGGTACTCAATAGCCTAAGTGATAACGATCGCGCTTTATTCAGCGCAATGCGAGATGAAAAAACAAACGAGCACTCTCATCAAAAAACACGATTTAAATCATTAGACTGCTCCATCATGGAGCTCGCTGATGATATTGCTTATGGTGTTCACGATTTAGAAGATGCCATTGTGATGGGTATTGTCACGCGAGAGCAATGGCAGGAAGTCGCCGCTAGCCAGTTAGCGGAATGTGGCGAGCTCTGGCTAGAAGAGCGAATAAGCACCTTGAGTGAGCAGCTGTTTGATTCACACCACAAACGTAAAGATGCCATCGGTGCGATGGTGAATGCCCTACTCACGTCCATCCATATCGCCCCAAGTATTCAGGATGGCTTACATAGCTTTGACGAACCTTTGCTGCAATGGAATGCGTTTCTTTCTGAACCAATGGAGCGTGTTTTGAATATACTCAAACACTTCGTGAGTGAGTATGTGGTCAAGAAACCTGAGATTCAGCTATTGGAATACAAAGGACAGCAATTGGTCATGGAGTTGTTTGACGCTTTTGCCTCTGATCCTGAACGCCTGCTGCCTGAAAACACGCGAATTCGATGGCAACATGCTGTAGACAATAACGAAAATGAAATGCGGATAATCGCTGATTATATCTCAGGGATGACAGATGGGTTTGCGCAGCGTTTATATAGCACCCTGTTCCATCCAACAACAGCGATGAGTGTTGGTAGCGAAGGACACGGATTCTAAACAACCCTCCCCTCTTATCCCAATATCAATAAGAGGGGAGACATACTACTAGCCGTAATTTTTCTCAAATATGCCGACAGGCATTTGCTGTATTTGGAACTCAATCATGCGATTGAAAGTCGCTAATAACGGCGTAAAATCAGTTTTATTCCCCTCTAATGCGGTTAATGCTAAATAGCCCGCCTCAACCGTCGATACACCCGCTTCCCGTGGCGATTTACGAATTCTGTAATTACCGCTGCTCACATTATCTAAATTCACCGTCGGTAACGTATGTAAGTTGGTCGATAATTGCCACATCTTATAGGCTTTTTTCCACGTTCCATCGAGCAATATTAATGTCAGGGATTTCTCTGTTTGAGTGACATTTTGCTCACGCGCAGCAAGTTCAGTAATCGCTGTAGATGTATCACTTGGGTACACTAACCATACATCACGTGTAGGATCATCGAGCAATGCGTTAAGCGCCTCATGCTGACTAAAATCTTCTCCAACAAACATTGCACTATTTGCCAACGATAATGACAATATCCGCGCAGTACCAATTGCACGATTAACTTCAGAGGGGTGTTGTAAAATACACAATTGCGTTTTAGCATCAATCGTTTGTATCCATTTGCAGATACAAGCTTTCTTCGCTTTTCCACATTGTTCGCAATATCGACTCATGAGGTTGCCTTGTCTACTCGTCATTACTTAGTGTTTGCTGTTCTACTCGCGACCATTGCGCAGTTACCCTCAATTCAACCAATATTGGTATGGGATCGTAGCCTGATCATCAATGGTGAAGTGTGGCGCATACTAACAGGAAACCTCACGCATACCAATTGGCCTCACCTTTTGATGAATGCCTTTGCTTTTATCATTATTACTTTCATTTTTAGAAAACACATTGCGGTTAAGCAGTACACCCTGCTCATCATTTCAATATCGCTTGTTATTGGGATCGGTATTTTTGCCACAAACATGGGCTGGTACGCTGGCTTTTCTGGCGTATTGCATGGCCTATTTGGTTGGGGATCTGTACGGGATATTAAAACGAAAACGAAAGGCGGCTGGCTAATACTGCTCGGACTGATTGCTAAAATTAGCTGGGAGCAAATATTTGGCGGCTCTATGAGCTCAGAAGCTCTCATCGGTGCACGTGTAGCAACAGAAGCACACTTAATCGGCGCTATATCTGGGATAATCTGGGGGTTGTTGCCTTTATTTTCAACAACTAAAATATTGAATAAGAAAGAATAAATCTTACATTTGGCATTGTGACAAAGCTGTTAATGATAATTATTCTTGAAAATACAGCCATAAAGTTGCATTATAAATACCACTTTAAAGCAAGCAAAAAAGGTTGTGATTATGAGCCATCTCCGTATTCCAACACATTGGACAATTCAACGCTCTACCCCTTTCTTTACTAAAGAAACCGTGCCAGCCGCTCTCCTATCCCACCATAATACTGCAGAAGGTGTTTTTGGTCAGTTATGCGTCATGGAAGGCACTGTGACCTACTACGGCTTTGCCAATGAAGAAGCAAAAGATCCTGAAGCAAAAATTGTCATCCATGCTGGCCAGTTTGCCACAAGTCCACCGCAGTATTGGCACCGAATCGAGTTATCAGACAACGCGCAATTTAATATCAATTTCTGGTCAGAAAAAGATAAAACCAATCAACCTCTGTTTCACGCAAAAAAGTAACCCATGCTAATCGGTGTTAGTAGGCTGGAGTCTAGATCACGCAAGGACGCGCACTATTTTAACGACGGTATATTGGAGTCTTCACATTGAAGCTAAACATTAATGCAAACAAAGCAGAAGATGCATTCCTGCAATGTGACGTAAAACTCACAGAGCAACAACCTCTATACCGTATAAATATTGAGGTCGAGCAGCAAATTGTTCGCGTGGGATCTGGTGGTAGGTATAAATTCTTGTATCAAGATGCACGACGCATAATGCAAAACTATAAAGAGTTTGGTTATACAATGTTTCTTACTGAAGCGCGTAAACGTCAAAGGCATAAGTTATGAGCTAGGGGGCGATGGCAAATATAATAACTAGGAGTACTACTGGTTCTCCTGGTCGTATATCACTTTATCTCTCGGCTTGTAGCCGCTTTATGTAAAGCATCGCTAGCAACTACAGTTTTATTCGCTCACGATTTTTCTCAACAGTCGCTAAACCAATACCTTTCACGCCTGCCAGTTCATCTGCCGTTTGAAACTCACCATGCTCATTTCGGTAAAGGATTATACTCTCGGCTTTTTCAGGGCCGATACCAATCAATAACTTATCCAACTCTTCAGCATTTGCATCATTTATGTTGATGGTAATTTCGATGCCATCATGACTATCGTTAGCGCTTGCTGGTGATGCAACTAAAGCAGCACCGCAGAGAAATATACTTATCAGCAATCGTTTCATTCTTCATTCACTCCATATTAATTGAGTATCATATGGTAGTGGGAATTCACGATAGCGAAAGTAATACCCTCATTATTTTGCTGAAAAAACAACGGGCCGCACAATGGCGGCCCGCTAAGCAATCAATAAATTGCAATTAGTTTGTAGCTGTATCCAAAGCTGGGTAAGCAACTTCAGAGGTATCGCGTAACACTTGAAGTGTTGCCATTACATCTTGCTGAGCGTGCATTTGCTCAAGTTGTTGTGCCATTTGGCTATCAGTCGCAATAGCTTCAACGTCATTTTCTACAACCTTATCAAGCGCAACAATAACAACATTGCCAGATGCATCACGCGTCATACCGTACACAGCTTTACCGTCAACAGGTTTTGCTAATGTAAATACAACTCGCGCGATAGTTGGCTCACCGCCATTACGAGCGATAGTTTGAGCTTCACCAAAGCTCAAGCTTTCAGTTGCTAGAATAGCATAATTACCTTCACGCAACGCTGCAATTACTTCGTCAGCTTTTTGCTGTGCTTGTTGCTCACCTTTTTGTGCCGCTAATCTGCCTTTAACAGATGATGCAACTTCATCGAACGGTAATACCGACTCAGGGCGAGATTCTTCAACACGAACAACAATGACATGCTCAGGTGCAAGTTCAATCACATCTGAGTTAAGGCCATCCTCAAGCACTTCAGGGCTTAATAGCGCACGGAAAACAGCTGGATTCTTCAATATTTCAGGTGCATCCGCTTCTGAAATAAAGTCTGTTGTGTGTACATCAGCACTCACAGCAGCCGCTGCATCTTCTAGTGAATCTGGCATTTCATACGCCGTTTTCGCTAGTGTTTCTTGCATTTCGTAGAACACTTCAGCCGCTTTTTGATCGCGAAGGTCAGCAAGGATGCTGTCTTTAACGTCAGCTAAAGGTTTAACTACTGACGCTTTAACCGCATCAAGTTTAATGATGTGGAAACCAAACGCAGATTGAACAACACCTGAGATATCACCAGCATTTGCTAATGCAAAAGCAGCCTTATCGAATTCAGGGTCCATCACGCCAGCTTCCATCCAGTCAAGCTTACCGCCATCTTTCGCACTGAATGTATCATCAGAATCTGTTGCAGCGAGTGCACCAAAATCTGCACCTTCATTTAGCTTCACTAATACCGCTTCTGCTTTTGCTTTCGCTTCGTCGCTGTCACCTTGAATAAGGATATGGCTAACTTGGCGCTGCTCTGCACTGCTGTATTTCGCGTGATGATCGTCATAGTAGGCTTCTACTTCGCCATCAGAAATAGCGATAGTGTCTTTCAGGCCTTTACCTGAAAGCTCGATGTAAGCCACTTTAACTTGCTCTGGGCGTGTAAACTGCTGAGGATTTTGATCGTAATATGCTTGGATTTCTTCGTCAGTAATTTCCGCTTTCTGCGTAAATTCATCTAAAGAAAGTGTTAGCGTGCGTACTTCACGCTGCTGAACTTCTAACTTACGCAGTGCTACTAGCTCATTGCTTAATGCGAAGTCACTGCCCTGAATAGCAGCAAGGAACTGTTGACGAAGCATGTCGCCACGCATGTATTCAGCAAATTGATCTGGGGTGAAGTTAGAACGACGCAACAACATGTTGTATGTATCGTTATCAAACTTACCGTCACGTTGGAATTCAGGCATAATCACAATCGTTTGACGAACTTGCTCATCACTAATGCGTAAGCCTAGCGCATGAGCGCGTTGTTCGATCAGAACATCGTTAACCATACGATCAAGCACACTACGACGGAACTGTTTTACATACTCTGGATCGCCTAATAGCGTTGCAAAGTAATCACCCAGTTGTGACTGCATGCGGTTACGTTCGTTTTGGTAGGCTTGTTCAAATTGACGTTGACCAATTTCTTGATCACCTACTTTTGCAGCTGCTTGTTCACTGCCGCCTGCAAGGTAGCTACCTACACCTGCGAAGACAAAAGAGAAAATGATAAGGCTAAGAATAATCTTAACCCAAATGCTGCTAGCGCCTTCGCGCAATCGCTCCATCATAACTTGCCGTATCTCCTAATTGTTCGAGCTGGCAGGGTTGTGTTAGCTGCTTCATGGATGAAATTAAAGCTAACAAAGACACCGGTATAAAATGTAAAAAAGCGCATCTTGATGATGCGCCCTTTCTGTCGGTTATTTCACCAAGTTAGACTTAGTCAATGCGTAATGCAAATAACCTAAGGGCAAAGCCCTCTTAGTTTACAGAATCTTTTAAAGCTTTACCTGGTTTAAAACCTGGAACTTTAGCTGCTGCGATTTGGATCTCAGCACCAGTCTGTGGGTTACGACCCGTACGCGCTGCACGCTCACGTACAGAGAAGGTACCGAAACCGACAAGAGCAACTTGATCACCATCTTTTAGGGTGTCAGAAACAGCATCGATAAATGCATCAAGTGCACGACCTGCTGATGCTTTAGAAATATCTGCGCCTTCGGCAATCTTATCTACTAACTGAGTTTTGTTCACGATTTCATCCCCTCTATGAACATTGTCCGTAATATCCACAATGGCACGGACAATCAAATTAACTTAGACCTAATTATACCAGTACTATCAACCGATGAAGTGTGTAAGCCTTGATTTTGTTAGGCTTACAGCAAAATTAGACCTATCTTATAGCTAGAGGAAAAAACGCTGACAAGCCTTTTCGTGCTTGATAGCGTCTTTTCTTCACTTAACTTTGCTGCATGTCACTCTTTTGAGTTTCAACCAGCTCAATACCTGATGGGTTGTTTTGCAGTGCAATTGTAAGCACTTCATCAATCCACTGGACTGGGCAGACTTTAAGATCAGCAATTACGTTGTCTGGAATCTCTTCCAAATCACGCTCATTCTCTTTCGGAATCAGTACTGTCTTAATGCCACCACGGTGCGCGGCAAGCAATTTCTCTTTCAAGCCACCAATCGGTAATACTTCACCACGTAGCGTAATTTCGCCCGTCATTGCAACATCAGCACGTACCGGGTTACCCGTTAAGCTAGAGACCAATGCTGTGCACATTGCGATACCGGCGCTTGGGCCATCTTTCGGTGTTGCACCTTCAGGCACGTGAACGTGAATATCACGTTTCTCGTAAAAATCAGGGTTCACACCAAGATGTTCAGCACGGCTACGTACAACCGTCATTGCTGCTTGAATCGACTCTTGCATCACATCGCCAAGTGAACCTGTGTAGGTTAGTTTACCTTTACCAGGCATAGATTCAGTTTCAATCGTTAATAGATCGCCACCTACTTCTGTCCACGCAAGGCCTGTCACTTGTCCAATGCTATTGCTTTCGTCTGCTTTACCGTAATCAAAGCGTTGAACACCAAGGTAATCTTTCAGATTTTCCATGGAAATAGACACTTGCTTAATGTCTTTGTTCAATAAGATTTCTTTCACCGCTTTACGGCACAATTTAGAAATTTCACGCTCAAGGCTACGTACACCCGCTTCACGCGTGTAGTAACGAATGATACCCGTTAGTGCAGAGTCGTCGACGTTAATCTCAGCAGGCTTCAAACCATTGCGCTGAATTTGCTTATCTAACAGGTGACGCTTAGCAATGTTAAGCTTCTCATCTTCGGTATAACCCGACAGACGAATCACTTCCATACGGTCAAGTAGCGGTCCTGGAATATTCATAGAGTTAGACGTTGCCACAAACATAACGTCTGACAAGTCGTAGTCTACTTCAAGGTAATGATCGTTAAACGCGCTGTTTTGCTCTGGGTCTAGCACTTCTAGTAATGCCGATGATGGGTCACCACGCATATCAGAAGACATCTTGTCGATTTCATCCAGTAGGAATAGTGGGTTTTTCACTTCCACTTTTGCCATTTTCTGAATTAACTTGCCCGGCATTGAGCCAATATAGGTACGACGGTGTCCACGGATTTCCGCTTCATCACGTACGCCACCTAGCGCCATACGGGTGTACTTACGACCCGTCGCAGCTGCAATCGACTGACCCAGCGACGTTTTACCGACGCCAGGAGGACCAACCAAACATAGGATTGGGCCTTTTAGTTTGTTGACACGGCTTTGTACTGCGAGATATTCAAGAATACGCTCTTTAACGCGCTCTAGACCATAGTGGTCAGCGTTAAGGACTTCTTCGGCTTTAGCCAAGTTCTTCTTCACTTTTGAACGCTTGTACCATGGAACACTCAGCATCCAATCAATGTAGCCACGAACAACCGTTGCTTCGGCTGACATTGGCGACATCATTTTGAGTTTTTGAAGCTCTTGCTCTGTTTTTTCTTTTGCTTCAGCAGGCATTTTCGACTCTTCGATTTTAAGCTTCAAAGATTCGAACTCATCTGGCGCATCATCAAGCTCACCCAATTCTTTTTGGATCGCTTTCATTTGCTCGTTGAGGTAATACTCACGCTGGCTTTTTTCCATCTGCTTCTTCACGCGACCGCGAATACGTTTTTCAACTTGAAGCAAATCGATTTCAGATTCCATCATTGCCATCAAGAACTCAAGGCGTTCTACGATATCAATGATCTCTAGTACTTTTTGCTTATCGGCCAATTTAAGCGGCATATGCGCGGCAATCGTATCGGCAAGGCGTGCAGCCTCATCGATGCCATTAAGCGATGTCAGTACTTCAGGTGGGATCTTTTTATTCAGCTTGATAAAGCCTTCAAACTGACTGATCGCAGTACGTACAAGTACTTCCTGCTCACGCTCGTCCATTTCTGGCGTAACCAGAAACTCAGCTTGCGCTGTAAAGAAATCATCGTCAGAGAGGTTTTCAACTTTGGCACGCTGCTGACCTTCGACAAGTACTTTAACCGTACCGTCTGGTAGTTTCAGCAATTGGAGAATCGTAGCGACAGTACCAACATCGTACATGTCCTCGATAGAAGGCTCATCCGTGGCCGCTTCTTTCTGAGCCACCAACAGAATTTGTTTGTTGTTATCCATAGCCGATTCAAGGCAACGAATAGATTTTTCCCGGCCCACAAACAATGGAATAACCATATGAGGGTAAACCACTACATCACGTAATGGCAGAACGGGGATATCAAGGCGTTCAGAACGCTCCAAGTTCATATTTTTCTCACTTCCGTTCAGTTGTATATCTGAGTATATGGGGGTAAAGCCTCAAGATTCAACGGCAGAAACAAGAGAAAATAAAAAAGGAGGCATTAGCCTCCTTTTTTTAGTCATTCTGGGCGGTAATTAAGCAATTACTCAGCACCAGCAGCTTGATTTTCATTATTTTCGTAAATCAGTAGAGGCTCAGATTCGCCTTTAATTACTGACTCATCGATAACAACTTTACTGACGCCTTCCGCTGAAGGAAGTTCGTACATAGTATCAAGCAATACAGCTTCTACGATTGAACGTAGACCACGTGCACCAGTTTTACGCTCCATTGCTTTACGAGCAATAGCAACAAGCGCATCATCACGGAACTCAAGCTCAACATTTTCAAGCTCAAGCAGTGCTGCATACTGCTTTGTTAGTGCGTTCTTAGGTTCACGTAAGATCTGTACTAGTGCATCTTCATCTAGCTCACTAAGAATAGCAGCTACAGGTAGACGACCAATAAACTCAGGGATCAAACCGTATTTAACCAGATCTTCTGGTTCAACTTTTTGGAATAAATCACTCAATGTACGTGAATCTTCTTTAGAGCGAACATCCGCACCAAAGCCAATACCCGTACCTGTTGCAACACGCTGCTCAACGACTTTATCAAGCCCAGCAAACGCACCGCCACAAATGAATAATATTTTCGATGTATCCACTTGCAGGAATTCCTGCTGTGGGTGCTTACGACCACCTTGTGGTGGAACTGACGCAACAGTACCTTCGATCAGTTTCAACAATGCTTGCTGAACACCTTCACCCGATACATCACGTGTGATCGATGGATTGTCTGACTTACGAGAAATCTTATCGATTTCATCGATGTAAACAATACCACGTTCCGCTTTAGCGACGTCGTAATCACATTTTTGCAGTAGCTTCTGGATGATGTTTTCTACATCTTCACCAACGTAACCCGCTTCAGTCAGCGTTGTTGCATCAGCCATTGTAAAAGGAACATCCAGCATACGCGCAAGAGTCTCAGCCAGTAATGTTTTACCACTACCCGTAGGGCCGATTAGCAAGATATTACTCTTACCAAGCTCTACGCCTTCGCTTGTTGTATCGCCATTACGTAAACGTTTGTAATGGTTGTATACAGCAACAGCCAGCACTTTTTTCGCATGATTTTGACCGATTACATAATCGTCAAGATTGGTGCGAATTTCTTGCGGTGTTGGAAGCTCATTGCCATCACGCTTTGGCATCACTTCTTTGATTTCTTCGCGAATAATGTCGTTACAAAGATCGACACACTCATCGCAAATATAAACAGAAGGGCCAGCAATCAGCTTACGAACTTCATGTTGGCTTTTGCCGCAGAAAGAGCAATAAAGCAGTTTCCCACTACCATTCTCTTTTCGCTTATCTGTCATCCGCTAACCTCTTTTCGGGTTTAACCCCATCATTGCCTTGTTTTGAGTGTATAACAACTCTGGTTATTTTGCTCCGTGCCAACTGTTAGCGAGCTCGAAGAAAACCACCAAATTTAGTCACGTTTATTCAAAACAGCATCAACTAAGCCGTATTCAACAGCTTGATCTGCAGACATAAAATTATCACGATCAGTATCGCGCTCAACCACTTCAAGCGGTTGGCCAGTATGCTCTGCTAACAAGTTATTCAGTTTTTGCTTGATGGTCAGAATTTCTTGAGCATGGATCTGAATATCAGAAGCCTGCCCTTGGAACCCACCCAATGGCTGGTGAATCATTACGCGAGAATTAGGTAATACAAAACGCTTACCTTTCGCGCCACCAGCAAGTAAGAATGCGCCCATTGAACATGCTTGGCCCATACATACTGTGCTTACATTTGGTTTAATAAACTGCATGGTGTCGTAAATCGACATACCTGCAGTTACGCTACCGCCTGGCGAGTTAATGTATAGGAAGATGTCTTTGTCTGGGTTTTCAGACTCAAGAAATAGCAACTGTGCAACTACTAAGTTTGCCATATGATCTTCAACCTGACCGGTTAAGAAAATCACACGCTCTTTTAATAGTCGGGAATAAATGTCGTAGGAACGTTCACCACGAGAAGTCTGCTCGACCACCATAGGAACCAGCGCATCCATAATTGGCGACATGGCGTTTTTTTCTTGGTAGCTCATAACGTTATTTCCCTAAAATAAATGGCCCGAATGAAATGACTCACACGGACCATTGTTAGCAGAAGATTCGAAGCAAAGTCAAATCTCTACAGTAATTTCAGTAAATTAAGCAGCAGGTTGGTTCATTAGCTCGTTAAAGCCAACTTCTGTTTCTGTAACCTGTGCTTTAGCAATTAGCGCATCGATTGCTTGCTCTTCTAGAGCAACGTTACGCATATTGTTCATCATTTGCTCGTTTTGCTCGTAGTAAGCAACAACTTCTGTTGGATCTTCGTAAGCTGAAGCCATTTCGTTGATTAACGCTTTAACACGCTCGTCATCCGCTTTTAGCTCTTCAGACTTGATTACAGCACCAAGAAGAAGACCAACAACTACGCGACGCTTAGCTTGTTCTTCGAACAATTCACGTGGTAGCTCAGGCATGTTTTTAGCGTCGCCGCCAAAACGTTGTGCCGCTTGTTGACGAAGAACATTGATTTCTTGGTCGATAAGCGCAGCTGGAACAGCGATGTCGTTTTGCTCGATTAGGCCGTTAAGTACTTGGTCTTTAATGCGACCTTTAACAGCTTGCTTCATTTCGCGTTCCATGTTCTTACGAACTTCAGCTTTTAGGCCGTCTACAGAACCGTCGTTCACACCGAACTTAGCAACGAACTCTTCAGTAAGCTCAGGTAGTTCTTGCGCTTCTACTTTGTGTAGTTTGATAGCGAAAGATGCTGCTTTACCTTTTAGGTTTTCAGCATGGTAATCTTCAGGGAAAGCTACTTCTACAGTGAACTCTTCGCCCGCTTTCTTACCAACGATGCCGTCTTCAAAACCAGGGATCATACGACCTTGGCCCATAGCAAGTGCGAAACCTTCAGCTTTGCCGCCGTCGAATTCTTCACCGTCGATAGAACCGTTGAAGTCGATAGTTACACGGCTGTCAGCAACAGCAGCAACATCAGCTTCAGACCACGTAGCTTGTTGCTTACGTAGTGTTTCGATCATTGTATCAACGTCTTCAGCTTTAACTTCTACTGCTGGTTTTTCAACTGCAATTTTGTCTAGGCCTTGAAGTTCGATTTCTGGGAAGATTTCGAAAGACGCTTTGAATACTAGGTCTTTACCTTCAGCGAACTCAACTGGAGTAAAAGTAGGCGCGCCAGCTGGGTTGATTTTTTCTTTAACGATCGCTTCAATGAAGTGACGTTGCATTACTTCGCCCATTACTTCTTGACGAACAGATGCACCAAACATGCGAGCAACCATTTTGATTGGCGCTTTACCTGGACGGAAACCATCGAAACGACGATTTTTAGCGATTTTTTGCAGTTCAACTTTTACTGCATCTTCGATGTTTGCAGCAGGAACTGTGATAGTTAGATGGCGCTCTAGGCCTTCAGTGGTTTCAACGGTAACTTGCATTTTATTTAACCTCAAAACTTACTCAGATCACTGAGTGATGTTGCCGATCAGTTCAATCTGACGGTGGCATCCTTTCGTGTTATGGCGATTTAGATAAACCTACCACAACGCCTTAATTCTGATAATTTCTAACGCTGCTGATAAAAGCAGTCTCTAGGATAGAAATTAAAACGCGGCATTATAACGGTCTGATACTCTCAGGTCGAGACTACAGCCCACAAACCATGACTTCTCAACAAAATAGGGGCTAAAAATCGATTTTCAAGGGAAATATGAAAAAAAAACGGTTTAGATGCCGATTTTGTGCACAGGCAGGCAATTGGTAACAAATGATTGTTTGAAGTATGAACAGGAAGTTCGTGTAAATGATGTAATAAAACAAGACCGAAACGGGAAATTATTCGCTTAAACGAAAAAAACCGTACTTAGTTTTCACTAAATACGGTTTCTCGAAATAATGGTACGCCCTGCAGGATTCGAACCTGCGACCACATCCTTAGAAGGGACGTGCTCTATCCAGCTGAGCTAAGGGCGCACTACAACGCATGCTGCGTTATGGGTCAGAATTATACGTTGCTACTCACTAAGGTCAACGGTTTTTCCCTTTTTTTAATGGCCTACACTTCAAACGGTTAAACTTAAACCAATCTAACGCGATAGCGGCTGATTATGGTGAATCCCCCAGCAATCCATTGCCGTTTTTTCGCTCAAATCACATCCACTCAGATCAGCAAGTGACAATGTGAAAAATACTATTTTATTGTCCCAATACAACGCAAACGTTTGCGTTATGGATATTGCTCACAGTATCTGCGACAATATCTCATCAATAATGATTGATGAAAATAACAGTCAATGCGCATTAATCATTATTATTTTATCGTTGATATGCTACGGCTTTGTTCGCTAGCAATAAGTCATAAGGAAAACCATGAGCGCTCAAATTATTGATGGCAAAATCATTTCACAAACAGTTCGTCAAGAAGTCGCAGCACGCGTAAAAGCACGGGTTGATGCAGGCCTTCGCGCGCCAGGGCTTGCTGTTGTTCTGGTTGGCCAAGATCCAGCCTCTCAGGTTTACGTGGGTAGTAAGCGTAAAGCCTGTGAAGAGGTGGGGTTTATCTCTAAATCTTTTGACTTACCAACAACAACCAACGAAACAGAACTCCTGGCGTTAATTGCAGAGCTGAACGCCGATAAAGAAATCGATGGTATTTTGGTTCAGCTTCCCCTACCCGCGGGCATGGATAGTACTATTATTCTCGAGAGTATTGCACCAGAGAAAGATGTGGATGGTTTCCACCCCTACAATGTCGGTCGTTTGTGCCAACGTATGCCTAAGCTACGCTCATGTACGCCAAAAGGTATTATTACCCTGCTGGAACGTTACAACATCCCAACACGCGGCAAGCACGCTGTTGTTGTTGGTGCATCAAACATTGTTGGGCGTCCGATGACCATGGAATTATTACTGGCAGGTGCAACGACAACAACATGTCACCGCTTCACTCAAGATTTAGAAGGCCATGTTCGCCAAGCAGACATCGTGGTGGTAGCTGTCGGTAAACCAAACTTCATTCCGGGCGATTGGATTAAAGAAGGTGCGACAGTGATCGATGTGGGTATCAACCGCTTAAGTACAGGGAAGCTTGTCGGTGATGTGGAATTTGATGTCGCGAAAACAAAAGCAAAACACATTACACCCGTTCCTGGCGGTGTTGGCCCAATGACAGTGGCAACACTTATAGAAAACACCCTATTAGCATGTGAACAATTCCACAGTTAGTTTTGGGTGCTCTGTCGAAAACAAAAAAGCAGCTTGAATAAGCTGCTTTTTTATTAACTGGATACCAATGTAAAGCTATAGCGTTTTCGCTAACTCTTTAATGTAAGCAGTGAAATCATCACCCAGCACATCATGACGCATGCCATATTCGACAAATGCCTGCATGTAACCTAGCTTACTGCCACAGTCATGGCTAACACCTGACATATGAAAAGCATTCACTTGCTGCTTTTCCATTAGCATATCAATCGCATCAGTCAGCTGGATTTCATCACCTGCGCCTACTGGCGTTTTTTCAAGTAAACCCCAAATTTCAGCAGGTAAAACATAACGGCCAACAATCGCTAAATTTGACGGCGCGACCTCGACACTTGGCTTTTCAACCACTTTGGTCATCGCAGCCGTTTCGCCCGCTTTAAGGTCTGTACCATTGACATCAGCCACACCGTAATTAGACACTTCACTCATTGGCACAGGCTCAACCAAAACTTGGCTAATACCGGTCGCATTAAACTCCGCAACCATGGCTGCCATGTTTTCACTGCGTAAATCACTTGCCACATCATCTAAAATAACATCGGGCAATACCACAGCAAATGGGGCATCACCAATCAATGGGTGCGCGCACAATACCGCGTGACCAAGACCTTTCGCTTGCCCTTGACGAACATGCATAATCGTAACGTCTTTAGGACAAATCTTTTGTACTTCATCAAGCAACTGGCGCTTAACACGCTTTTCTAGCGTCGCCTCTAATTCAAATGAAGTATCAAAGTGGTTTTCAATTGAGTTTTTTGATGAATGCGTCACCAAAATAATCTCTTTGATGCCCGCAGCCACACACTCATTCACCACATACTGTATAAGCGGTTTATCAACGATCGGTAGCATTTCTTTGGGAATGGCTTTCGTCGCAGGTAGCATGCGAGTACCAAGACCAGCAACAGGGATCACGGCCTTACGGACAGGGGAAGGTTGTGTCATGTTCAATTCCATGAATATAAATAAACTGATGCTACTATAACAAATTGGCTATAGCTGAGTAAGCACCTAATACGTTGAATCTTTTATTCGATAAGTTGATCGAATAAACGAGGTTACAGACTATTTTTTAATAATCTCATTATTATCCACGCTAACCTTCACTTCTTTACCAAGCAAGTTAATCAGCATGAAAGATCGTTTTTCACCATCAGGTTCATGGTACATCGCTTCAATGCCTTTGAACTGACCTTTTTCAAGTACTAACTTATCACCCGGTTGTGGCAACATAGACAACTTGGATTGTTGCTCTGGCGTATTCTCATTAAGCATTAAGCCATACAGTAATTCGGGCCTGATCGGTTGAGGCATTCTTCCCTGCCTAATAAAATCTGCAACACCGCGTGTTGAACGTATTGTTGTGTAGCTGATCTCTTCAGGATCAAAATATACAAACATATAACTAGGGAAGAGTGGCTCTTCTGCTTCGATACGCTTTCCTCTTACGACTTTATTGATAAGTACTTGAGGGTAATAGCATTCTACACCTTGGCGATCGAGGTTAAGAACAGCACGCTCTTGTTCGCTGCGTTTACAATAAAGAAGAAACCATTCTTTCATTACATATCCATCTATCGTTCTGATTACTTACTAAGGTTATCAGTTTCACGCTTTTTTGCACAATTGCTTCTACATCAATAAGTTATTTTTACATTGAAACATTTGGAAACATTTGTAACAAACCTGAATATATCACATAGACGAGATATAAAACCAAACAAAAACAAAAAAACGAAAGATAAAACCACCCAGAACAACCAATCAAGCACATGCGTCCAAATGTGACATCGAAAGATTAGATTTCAAATTTGCACAGTAAACAACCAAAAGCTTATATTTCAATGCCTTATGATTTTAACGATTTGTTTTGCAAATGTGAAAACTTGCAGATGATTATTTTGTCCTTTATAAAAAGGGGCAAATAAGCAAACACATAACAAACCTTATAAAGAGAATAATTATGAGCAATCGAAGTAGCGGTACCCTTTTAGGGCACCCAAAAGGCTTGTTCTTGCTGTTCAGTACTGAGCTGTGGGAACGTTTCTCTTATTATGCGATGCGAGCAATTTTAGTCTTGTACCTCACTGATAAGACCATGGATGGTGGCTTAGGTTGGTCTACCCAAAGTGCACTTGAGTTATACGGTATCTACACCGGTCTCGTTTATATCACTCCCCTTATTGGTGGATGGATTGCCGATAACTTCTTGGGTCAACGTCGCTCTATCATTATTGGTGGTATTTTAATGGCGCTAGGGCAATTTACTCTAGCCCTACCACATAGCATGATTGACCCGTACTCAATCAATGCATTTTATCTTGGTTTAGCATTACTGATTATTGGTAATGGTTTATTTAAACCAAACATTTCAACCATGGTCGGTGATCTGTACACCGATGGCGATAACCGCCGTGATGGTGCTTTCACTATCTTTTACATGGGTATTAATCTTGGTTCTCTACTTGCTGGTCTTATTGCAGGTTCAGCTTCTGCGATTTACGGTTGGAAAGCAGGCTTCTTAACTGCTGGTATCGGTATGATCATCAGCCTGATTACCCAGTTAATTTTTGCTGAACGCCTACTCGGTAATATTGGTAAAGAACCCGCGGCAAAACGTGCTGCAGCCATGAATAAATCAGGCAAGCAAGAGCCGTTAACTCGCCAAGAACGTGATCGCTTAAAAGTTATTATGATCATGGGTATGTTTGTGGTGATCTTCTGGGCTGGCTTTGAGCAAGCTGGCGGCCTGATGAATATCTTCTCACAGCAATACACA
This sequence comes from Photobacterium sanguinicancri, assembly GCF_002265265.1. GTDB lineage: Bacteria > Pseudomonadota > Gammaproteobacteria > Enterobacterales > Vibrionaceae > Photobacterium > Photobacterium sanguinicancri. The sequence continues at coordinate 32,921 of NZ_NOIF01000006.1, read as the reverse complement.
GATCGTATGATTGGTAGCTTTGAAGTACCTGCGGCATGGTTCCAATCACTGAATCCATTTTTTGTGATTACTCTCGCACCGGTTATTGCCGCAATTTGGGTGAAATTAGGTCCAAAAGAGCCAAGTTCTCCAGCTAAATTTGCTATGGGTCTATTCTTCCTTGCAATTGGTTTTGTGTGCATGATGGGTGCTGTTATGCAGCAAGGTGGTGATCTAACAGTTAAGACATCCATGTTCTGGCTGGTTGGCGCCTACTTCTTCCACACGCTTGGTGAGCTTTGCTTATCACCAATTGGTTTATCTATGGTCACTAAGCTCGCACCACTTCGCCTTGCTTCTTTGATGATGGGTGCATGGTTTGGTTTCAATGCGATTGCTAACTACGTTGCTGGCATCATAGGTGCTAACGTTGGTGAAGCGGGTCCAATGGCTATCTTTAGTGGTATTGCTATTGCAGCAACAGTTGCAGGCGTTCTGCTACTGCTTTGCTCTAATCAACTGATTCGCTGGATGCACGGTGCAGAAGGTCAAGTTATTGAAGATGAAGAAGCCGTTGAATCGGTGGTAGCAAAAGCGTAATTCTTTCGCTGAATAACACGATTCAAAATTACAAAGGTTGCTCTGTGAGCAACCTTTTTTATTGGGGTATAGTCTATGGCTTACAGAGATTACAAATCACAGCGTTTAATGGTGACACTAAAGCTCGCTGAACCAATTTCACTCAATGACAAACGGCCACCCGACTCAGGTAAAAACATCTTACTTACGCTGTTTTTACTCGCATGATCACCCAACCATGCTTGTGCCGATACAAACTGCGAATTATCACTGGTTTGCAACTGCGCCCCTAACCCTGACGGTAATACTTGAATACTCCGATCACACGCATCAAAGATCCCAAAAACACCACGTATTGGTGACGCGTAGCCTGAATGATGCATCCCTTTTTCGATGAGCTTAACTAAATGATTCAAATCACTTTCATCAGCCATACGGCTACGAAGGTAGTCATTAAAAAAAGCCCGAATAAGCAGTGTCGTTGCAGTGCTGTTCTGGCCACTTGCTGAGTCAACCAAATAAAAAGCCAATCGACCATCCATCAGCCAAGTATAATCAAGCAATACTGGCTGAACATCTGCAGGTTGCAACACACAATAATTCAGTTGCCAATCCCCTTGGCGGGACTGTGTCTCAGGCATTAACCCCATCAACAATTCACGGGCTGCGGTGGGGTTATCTTGTAACTCTTTAATGTGCCACTCAAGCTCTTCATCAATAGCACCACCATCATCAGCAATATTAAACCAAGTGTTCGAAAAATCTTGTTCAGCAACACATGAGTCTTGAGACTTGAGTACCGATAACATTGCAGATTTTAATACCATAATGTTGTCTAATGGCTTAATTAAAAAATCTTTCACACCATGGCGTAAAGCCGTCGCAACATCCGCCATATCACCCGTACCGGAAATAACAATCACAGGTAGCATTGGGTATTGTGCGGCGATTTCTTCGACAAATTCCATCCCCGTCATTACGGGCATAGATAAGTCACACAACAATATATCTGGGATTGCCTCTCGCAATGCACGCAACCCCTCAAGACCATCTTCAGCTTCACGCACCTGACTACCTTGGCTCTTTAAAAAGCCAACGATCATATTTCTGAAGATAGGATCATCCTCAACGACAAGTACGTCTTTTCCTTCAAGCAACGATTGTGTCCTCCATGATTGAGCAGGAGTTTCAACTCCATTCTTGCGGTCTAATACCAATTTTGGCCTATCAAGTTCACTGTGCATAAGCGTACCAGATTGTCTATCAACCTAATAAAAAGCATAGGTGCTAATTGGTGTTTCGTCAGGATTGATAGCGATTCCGTTACAGCAAAGTCCAATAATAGAATCTAGTTCAAAAAAAACAGTGCTCGGTTAGAAAACACACCGTCAAAATGACCCAATTCGACAAACTAATTTGATTCACAGCAAATCAATCTCGTTTTACAGACACTACATCACAATTTTGTTATACAATTCACCATTATCAGTTTTCAGTAATGATGTTTATATGAAACTTGACGACTTGAATTTATTCCGCGTAGTAGTAGAACAAGGTAGCTATACGGCTGCTTCACGAAAGACCCAAGTACCGGTGGCTACACTAACCCGTCGCATTCAGGCGCTTGAAGAATGTTTGAGTATCCGCTTACTCAATCGTCATGCGCGTAAACTATCGCTCACTGAAGCTGGTCAGCGTTTTTATGATGACTGCAGCCCTCTTTTGGCACAGCTGGTTACAACCACTCAGCACATCAGTGAAGAATGCAAAGGAGCAGCAGGTAAGCTTCGCATTGCGGCGCCGTCCAACCTCACCAAAGTGATGTTACAGCCGTTGCTGAATGCTTTTATGAAAGAGCACCCGGCTATTAATCTTGAATTGCATATGAGCAGCGAGCCAGAACAGCTCGATCCTACGGATTGGGATGCGATCTTCCGTGTAGGTCCTCAGCGTGATTCAACCCTTATCGCACGCAAAATTAGCTCTGTAAAAGATATCTTAGTCGCGAGTCCGCTTTACTTAAAAGGACACCCAGCCCCTAAGCACGCTCAAGAGTTACATGAACACACCTTATTGAAAGGTAATCCGCTGTTACGTTGGCGATTAATCGACAATCAAGGTGAAGCGATCACAATAAACGACCCAGGCCGTTTTGAAGCGAATCAACTCAATGTGGTCCGTAAAGCATGTTGTGCCGGATTGGGCATCACCTTGATGCCTGATGTGATGCTTGAGCAATACATCGAATCTGGCGAGCTTGTACAAATATTGAAAAACTGGTCTGCAAATCCTCGGGAGGTTTTTTTACTGTATAACCACCGTGATTACCAACCTGAAAAACTACGTTTATTCATTGAATTTTCAAGCCATTACTTTGAATTAAGCTAAATAAACGCATACCTTCAGCCAGCATTCTTGATGCTGGCTGTTTCATTTCTAGCACGTATTACCTTCCTCATAACCTTGCGTCCCGCGTAAACACTGACTAAATGTTAATAAAGCGTAGGTTCACTGTGTGTCGTTTTTTGGTGCTCGGTTTGCTTCTGCTCTTCAATATTTTCAGCCCACATTTTGAAAAGAAGAGACGCTATTGTAATAACCAAGCAAAATGGATGTGAGTGCTCATACCTGTGCTGGATATACCAATTGAGATAAATCGTTGTTCTCATTTTACATTAAGTTGGTATTCGCCTGTCGACATTAAGTAAAGCAATCACAACAGTTTCAACCGTATCGCGATGCACCATGGCTTAACTTGCAGTCACGCTGGCATGAGCACGGTAATAACGAGGACACGTTATGATTTTGGGACATTTATTTGGGCTTTACGCTCATCCTAAACAAGAATGGAAAACCATAGATAGAGAGCATGAAGGCATCGGCAGTAGTGTTAGTCACATTCTTTTAATTGCCTTACTGCCTTCCGCTTTTGCCTATATTTCGAGTGTATTTATTGGCTGGAAAATTGGTGTTGGAGAGCCTCTTTTTCTAACACCCAGCAGCGCAATGGGTATGTCTGTTGCCATGTATTTTGCATTAGTCGCTGGGGTATTTGCGCTCGCTTACCTCAGCTACTGGATGAGCCATACCTTTGGCTCCACGCCTACCTACACCCAAGCCCTTGAGCTTGCAGCCTATACAGCAACCCCATTATTTATGGTTAGCATCGCGGCCATCTATCCGCATGTGTGGTTTTTAATGGTGGCGGGGCTGATAGGTATCGCGTATTCGGTGTATCTGTTGTACACCGGCGTACCTATTTTGATGCACATACCAGAAGAGCGTGGGTTCATTTATGCCAGTTCGATAGTGACGTGCGGTTTGGTGCTACTGGTATCCATTATTGCTTCAACGGTGATCCTATGGAATGTGGGACTTGGCCCTATTTTTAGTCACTGATCTTTTTTTGGAAGATACTGGTAGTCCAAAACAAGATCATGTTACAAACACCATAAAAAAACGGAAGCACTGTGTGCTCCCGTTTTTTATTCACATAACATCCATTAGGCTAGTTGAACGAGGTTTATACCCCTTCGTTATGTAGCTCTAAATTCGCAAGATCTTGCTGAATTTCACGTTGCGTTTTGGAGTCATCACTACGAAGTGATTCTAAGAAATCAAGATAAGCTTGATCGATATCACCAGTAACATAACTGCCGTTAAATACCGATGTTTCAAACAACTTAACATCTGGATTCCCTTCCGCAACCGCCGCAACAAGATCGTTTAAGTCTTGGAATATCAAACCATCAGCGCCAATCAGCTTACTGATTTCATCCACTTCACGGCCATGCGCAATCAGTTCATTGGCTGTTGGCATATCAATACCATAAACGTTAGGGAAGCGAACTTCTGGCGCCGCTGACGCTAGGTAAACTTTGTTTGCACCTGCTTCACGGGCCATTTCGATAATTTGCTCTGAAGTAGTACCACGAACGATTGAATCATCAACCAGTAGAACATTCTTATCTTTGAATTCTGAGCGGATCGCATTCAATTTACGACGCACTGACTTGCGGCGCATTTGCTGACCCGGCATGATAAAAGTACGACCAACATAACGATTTTTCACAAAACCTTGGCGGTATGGTTTATCTAACGTACGAGCGATTTCTAACGCACTATCACAAGACGTTTCTGGAATTGGGATAACAACATCGATATCCATGTCATCCCATTCACGTTTGATTTTTTCGCCAAGCTTAGTACCCATGCGAACACGCGCACCGTATACCGAGATTTTATCCATGAAAGAATCTGGACGCGCAAAGTACACAAACTCAAAGATACATGGGTTCAGCACTGGGTTATCCGCACATTGTTCAGTGAACAACTGTCCATCAAGAGTAATGTAAACGGCTTCGCCCGGTGCCACATCACGTACAAAATCAAAACCTACGGCATCAAGTGCCACAGACTCTGAAGCGACCATGTATTCTGTGTTGCCGTTTGCTTCGCGTTTACCTAAGCAAAGAGGACGAATACCATTAGGATCACGAAACGCAATCAAGCCATGACTAATCAACATCGCGACAACAGCGTATGCCCCTTTCACCTGACGATGAACAGCACGAATCGCACCAAAAATATCACTAGATGAAATTGGCGATGATTCTGTTTTCTCAAGGTGATGAGCAAGAACGTTCAATAATACTTCTGAATCAGATGTTGTATTCACATGCCGACGAGCTTCGCTAAACAATGAATCACGTACTTCCACGGCATTGGTTAGGTTACCGTTATGCGCGAGTGAGATGCCGTATGGAGAGTTTACATAAAATGGCTGAGCTTCTGATGCGCTAGAGCTACCAGCCGTTGGATAACGAACATGACCAATACCAACATTACCTTGCAAGCGCTGCATGTGCTTAGCTTCAAACACATCACGCACTAAACCGTTAGCCTTACGCAGACGAAAACGATTGCTTTCCAAGGTAACAATACCAGCTGCATCTTGGCCGCGATGCTGTAGCACGGTTAATGCATCATAGATAGATTGATTTACCGGGGTTGAACCCACGATTCCGACAATACCACACATGTCCTAAATCCTCGTCACGCATATAAAGCCGGCGCTATAGCGCGCCGGGTAAAAAGCTTGATGTGTCTTTGATATAGGTGAAGAACCATTCAATCACAACGCCGAACTGTGGGATAAGTTGCGACTGCTTCCACCAGTCAGCACTTGAAAATCCCGTAAAGGCATCAATGAAGAATAGTACCGCAGAGACGATTAACACCCCTCTCACGCCACCAAAAACAATCCCCAAAACACGGTCTGTTCCTGACAACCCCGTCTTTTGTACTAGATGTCCAATCACATAGTTCACTACCGCGCCGACAATCAGCGTGGCAATAAATAAAACGGCGATGGCACTGCCATTGCGTACCATTTCGTCCTTGATATTAGTGAAATAAGCAGCTAACTGCGTATAAAAATTGCTAGCAATAAAAAATGCAGCAAACCAGATCACTAACGATAGTGCTTCTTTAACAAAACCGCGGATTACACTAACCAGCGCTGAGAAGCCAATTACGCCTAAAATTACGTAATCAATCCAAATCATCATTTGTTGTTTTCGCCTTGATGGTGCGTATTCTAACAGAAAAAATGAGAACGCAAACGTTTACCTAAGGGTTTAGTGGGTTAAATCTAAGCAATTGACCTTTCAAACCCGTTATTTTTTCTAATTCTTTGAGCTCAGCTGATAGCGCGGCTTTTGAAACATTTGGCCCGACAACGACGCGAGCATAATCTCCCTTTTTCGGCTGTTTAGGAAAAACATGTGCTTGATAGCCAGATTTTCGTAACTTTGCCACCAGCTTATTGGCATTATCAAAGTTACCAAAGACCCCTAACTGAATCACCCAACCACTTTCTTTGTAACCTTCTTTTACTGGTTTAACAGCTGGCTTTTCAATCTTAACCGGCGCAACATTCACCTCAGACTTAGAGGTTGATGCTGATGTTGATGCTGATGTTGATGCTGTAGACATCTCCTGTTTTTCATCGATAACGACAGTAACAGGCTCATCCGGTAGATCGACTTCAACAAATTCAGGCTCAGGAATCGTCTCGTATGCCTCGCCAGCTTCAAACTCAGGCTGCAGAGGGATACTGGCAAATTGCTCTTGGTAATGCTGCTTTTTTCCATCAAAAAGATCAGGTAAAAAGATCACCCCCAGTGCCACTAATAAAATGGTGCCAACTAATCGGCTTTGAAATTTACTTGCCACAGTTACTCCTGTTTCGCTGCAATATAGCTCGCGATTTGGCCTACAGTGTAAAACGAGCCAAACACGATTACCATGTCCTGCTCTGTTGCTTGTGCTAATGCCTGCTCATATGCCACGTCTGGTGATACAAAGCCGTCAACAACCTGATCTAAATTAGCGATGATCTCATCCGCTTTCGCAGCGCGGGGGCCTTCAAGCGAAGCGGGGTACCACACATCAACCACATTTTTCATTTCAGCAATCGTTGCCGTAATATCTTTATCGTGCAACATAGCAACAACCGCATGAATACGGTGCTTACCTTCAGAGGCTTTGATTTTTTCTAGCTGCTGAGCAAAATACTGCGCTGAATGAGGGTTATGCGCAACATCCATAATCACTAATGGTGATGTACTAACCCGCTGCATTCGCCCAGGTAAAGCCGCATTTTTCAAGCCATTAACGATATTACAATCGCTGATTTCCAGCTCTGCTGTACCCAGTGCCATTAATGCCGTTGCCGCATTGGGCAGAGGCAGTGACGGAATAGGAAGATCACTAAGATCAAAGCAACCGCAGTGCCATTGCCACTGGTCGCCTGTCACTTGGTAATCAAACTGATAACCCACTTGGTACAATTTGGCATTAATATCGTCAGCATGCGCCGCGACACTAGCTGGCGGCTGAGGCTGACCACAGATTGCAGGCTTCTCACTACGGAAGATACCCGCCTTCTCAAAACCAATCACTTCAATATCATCGCCTAACCAATCAACATGATCGACCGCTAAACTCGTGATGACAGATACATCGTGATCAACAATATTGGTTGCATCTAAACGACCACCAAGGCCGACTTCTAAAATCACCACATCAACTTGGTGTGTCTTAAATAACTCAAGTGCAGCTAACGTACCAAACTCAAACAAGCTCAAACTGATCTCACCGCGATATTGCTCAATGGCAGCGAAAGCTTGGCTATGTTTTTCATCCGCGAGATCTTCACCATTAATCCGTACGCGCTCGTTATAACGCACTAAATGAGGTGAGCTATATACCCCGACCTTATAACCAGCATCTAATAGAATGGCCTCTAGGATCGCACAGGTTGAACCTTTGCCATTGGTACCAGCAACCGTTATCACTTTTGGCGCAGGCTTGATCAAATTTCCACGCTCAGCAACAGCTTGAGCACGATCAAGCCCTAAGTCGATGGCACTGGTATGAAGCTGCTCTAGATAAGTCAGCCATGAGGGTAGCGAGGCTGTCGCTGAAGGTGCTATCAGATCTGTCATGGAAAATTGTTCACTTAATCACTAACTTGTTGGTACGCACTATACCAAACTGACCGTTATTCCGAAAAACAAAAACGCCGACGAAAGTCACTTCCGTCGGCGTTTTAACAATTTTTTACAAAGCGAAGGCTTAGTCGGCTTTATCAGCCTCGTCTTCTACTTCGACAACCTTAGGTGCGCTATCAACCGAAACCACTAAAGGTGATGTTTGGTTAGTCAGCTTAGCGATCAAGCCACCAATACGCTGACGCATTTCACGACGATCAACAATCATATCGATAGCACCATGTTCCAATAAGAACTCACTACGCTGGAAGCCTTCTGGCAGCTTCTCACGCACTGTTTGCTCGATAACACGTTGACCCGCGAAACCGATCAATGCTTTTGGCTCACCGATATTGATATCACCTAACATCGCCAAACTTGCCGATACACCGCCCATTGTAGGGTCAGTCAGTACCGAGAAGAACGGTAATCCTTTTGCAGACAAACGCTCAAGTGCCGCACTTGTTTTCGCCATTTGCATTAGCGACATTAGCGCTTCTTGCATACGTGCACCGCCACTTGCAGAGAAACACACAAGTGCACAGTTGTTTTCCATTGCTGCTTCTACCGCTTTCACGAATTTAGCACCCACAACAGAACCCATTGAGCCGCCCATAAAGGAGAACTCAAACGCACAAGCAATCACATCTTGACCAAGCAAGGTGCCCTGCATAACAACCAATGCGTCTTTCTCACCACTGTTCTTTTGAGCAGTAGAGATACGATCTTTATATTTCTTCGAATCACGGAACTTCAATTTATCTTTCGGTTCCATATCCGCCGCTAGTTCTACTTGATTTTCTTGGTCAAGGAACGTTTCAAGACGGCGACGCGCTTTCATACGCATGTGATGATCGCACTTTGGGCACACTTCTAGGTTAGACTCTAGATCAGCGTGATAAAGCACTTGTTCGCAAGAAGTACACTTCGTCCATACACCTTCAGGGATTGATGCTTTGCGAGAAGAAACAATGTTGCTCTTCGTTAGGATCTTTTCAAGCCAGCTCATGAATGACCTTTTTTATCTAGAAATTCCCCGCCAAAAAGCAGAGAAAGCAAATTCGTTTAATTATTAAGAGAGGAATTAAAGCACAAAGTTGCCAATCTGTAGATAAAAAACTGGTTGTACCTTGTGATCCCCACATAAATATAACGAAGAAATGTACCGCTAGGTACATGACTTCATTACTATTTAATCACATTAATCTTCAATAAACAGTGGACCAGCAGGAACATGCGGTAGACCGTGTTCAGCAGGATAATCGACCTCAATCAGATATAAGCCTTCAGCTTTCGCCGTTACGCCCGCAATTTGACGGTTCTTTTGTTGTAATAACCATTGAATCCATTCTGGTTTTTCTTCACCGCGCCCTACTTTGATCAAGCTTCCGGTAATATTACGTACCATGTGATGCAAAAATGCATTCGCTTTAATATCAATCACAATGTACTGGCCATGACGCGTGATATTGATGTGATGCATATTACGACATGGCGTATTCGCCTGACAATGCGTCGCACGAAAAGAGGTAAAGTCATGCTCGCCCAGTAAAAACTGCGCCGCTTCATGCATCAGCTTTTCATCGAGATCGCCATGATAGTGGCTTACACCACGCGCCAGAATCGCAGGACGAAAAGCGTGGTTAGAGATAATGTAACGATAACGACGCGCTGTTGCAGAAAAGCGAGCATGGAAGTCTTCCGTCACTTCATGTGCCCAACGCACAGCAATATCTTTCGGTAAATGGGTATTAACCCCCATCGTCCATGCGGCCAGCTTACGATTTGAATCGACATCAAAGTGAACCACTTGCCCTGTGCCATGTACCCCTGCATCTGTACGGCCAGCACACAGTACTTCTATCGGCTGATTGGCAATTTTAGACAAGGCTTTTTCTAATTCACCTTGCACACTCACAACATCTAGCTGGCGCTGCCAACCGTGATAATTTGCACCGTCGTATTCGATACCTAAAGCTATTCGCATAATCTACTTCGTCTTGCCTAGGCCCACAGAGCCCTATTAGTGTGTATATTGTGGTGATTATAAGGGATGGTAGAGCCAGATGCGATAGCTGCACGAAATACACCCATGCGCTTAACAGGTAAACAGTCGTTTTTCAGACAATAAAAAACGCGATGCTCTGTGAACATCGCGCTTTCATATCAATAAGCCAATTTTCTTCGACTTATGATTTAGTGGATACTTTCAGTAAATGCGTCGCTTCTTGTGCACTTTGTGCATCGCCGTTTTGGGCAATATCACGTAACAAATCAGCGGCACCTTCAGCATCGTTCATTTCAAGGTAAGCTTTGGCTAAATCTAACTTGCTCGCGTACTCACCTTGGCTATCAACATCATACTCTGGCACTCCCGCTAAAATATCAGGGAACTCATCAAGCCCGACATCAAGATTCAACGGGGCGTTATCAAGATCGATATCCACATTCAAATCATCCTCAAACTCGGACTCTTTCAAGAGCTCATCAATACTGATGTAAGATGCTGGTGATGGCTTCGTTTCGTCTAATAGCTCGCTATCGGCTTCTAGATAGCTATTATCTTGGTATCCAGAGGCAGATGCATCGCTACTCTTATGACTCTGCTGATGGCTCTGCGAGTTCGCAGGTTCATCGCCCGAGCGGCTATCAGTACGGTATGATGCGGTATCGCTGTTCACAACGTCATCGCTGTCATCTAACAGCAGATCTTGCTCGTCAACTTCATCCAGTAAAGACTCAGCGTCAAATCGATCAACCTCTTCAACTTGCATCTGAGGTTGCTCTGACCAATCTTCACTCGCTAGACGCGGCTCTTCAGAAATGGAGGCCCATACAGCAGCATCATCTTCTGACATTTCAAGCGATTGATCATCCAACAATGGGTCTTCATTAAACAGCAACTGATCACGTTCTTGGCTTTCAATATCATCTAAGCCAAACGGGATCTCATCAGAGAGCATTTCACTTTTCGCTAATGCATCAGACGATTCATCAAACGCGGTTAAATCTATATCCGAGGCTGTTGAATGTGCTGGCGTATTACTGCTGATGTCACCATCATCCACCCACGCATCAGGATCTGTCAGTAACGCATCCATATCTAAGCCAGCACTGTCTACAAGCTGCTGATCAATTGCATTATTAACTGGTGACGCCATAACAGGGTCGCCGGTCTCTGAAGCATCTGAAGTCTCTGGCGTCTTTTGAGTCTCAGGCTGAAGCGTATTTTTCGGCGCATCAGGTGCTTCAACTGTCGTTTCTAGTGGCTCAGCGCCATCATCATCAATAAATGAGTCTGATGTTAACCCTTGCTCAATATCGTACTGTTCAAGCTCATGCTGCTCATCATACGAAGCTTGACGGGCATCATCTTCACTGAATTCAGGTACGGTATTCAGATCAATAGTTTCAAATTCAAAATCGGATTCCGCTTTTGCAACGTTGAAGCTGTCACTCTCCGGAATGTGAGCCGTTTGCTCTGCTTCTTGCTGTGTATCAGCTTCCACTTCAACTGGCGATGGTTCAACGCTAGCTTCAACTGCAGCTTCAACCACAGTTTCATCACTTGGTATTGACGGTGTTATTGATGGTGCTATAGGCGTCGATTCCGAAGCTTCAACAGCCTGCTGTAGTTGCTTAACCACATTGTCTAACGCTGATTGTTGCTCATCATCTGCAATATCAGCCAACTCAGGTTCTAAAACTTCAGCTTCTGGATCAAACATCGCTGCGTTTTCATCAAACTCAGGCAATTCATCATCACGGATCTTATCCGACGCTTGATACTCTGCAGCTTGAGGCTCAGCAGATTCCGTAAACTCAGAGGCTTCCGGATCATTTAGCGCGTCTTCTTCTGTAAACTCCGGGAAATCGTCAAGACTAAATGGCTCTGGCTCTGGCTCTGGCTCTGGCTCTGGCTCTGGCTCTGGCTCTGGCTCTGGCTCTGGCTCTGGCATAGCAAGTTCAGGCTCAGCTACGTTGGCTTCAACTTGTGCTGATGTTAACGCTTCATTTGCTACATCAACATTGGCCAGTGCTTCAGCATGCTCGATTTCTTCAAGTAACTCATCAACACGTCGACCAACAGGTGAACTGTCTTCTGCCGTGTCATTCAGTAGACCTTCAACTTCCGCCACGAGATCATCATAGTTATGATCGTCTGCTGCTGTAGCGTCATCAACTTCAGTCGGCTCTATTTCAGTCGGCTCTATCGAGTTATCAGTAACATCTTGCTTAGTTTCAACGCCTGAGCTTTCATTAGCCGCTAGATTTTCATTAGCATCTAGCGCCTCATCAAACGTTAAATCACCATCAGCTGCCGTTGTCGCTGTTTCATCATTCTCAAATGGGTCAGGCTCTAACGCTTCTTTGGGTGCTAACGCATCATTCAGAATGTCATTAAAATCTGATGCAAAATCAGCATCACCGCTATCATCTAACGTTGGCGACTCAAGTTCATTTGTATCAAGTTCATTTATATCAAATGTCGGTGCTTCAAATTCAGGTTCGTCATAAACCGATTGGCTAGGTGCTAACTCTTCAGCATCTGGCGTGTGTTCTTGGCTTGGTTCAGTCGCACCAGATTGCGTGCCGTAGGCTGCCAATAATGCATCAAGGTCATCTTCTGCAACCTCACGATCATCAGCAATGCTTTCATCTGCAAGACTATCATCAGCAACGCTTTCAACAGGCTCTGCTAATTTAGCCTCTTCTTGTTCTTCAATCGCACTTTCAATAGGTCCAATACTATCGAACTGAATATCATCGATATTTTGGTTATCGATTTCAGCACCTACTTCCACCGAGGCGTTAGCGACAGGTTCTTGAATCGCACTTTGTTGCGCAAATATGTCATCAATGTCGGTTGGCGACATATCAGGCAATGACATATCAGGCAATGACATATCAGGCGATGGCATATCCAGTGACGACGGATCTGATGATTCCATCGTTTCGCCTAATAGCTCATCGAGTAAATCCGTGCTGTTTTCATCAATGATCAGTTCGTCGATATTAATGTCGTCATCCGACATATCATCTACATCAAAGTCGCCCTCAATACTGTTGGTATCTGGGTCGAGTGACTCATCATCACCAAGCAGTTCATCCAGCAACGCCGTACTATTTTCATCAATTTCAATATCACTGTTAAACAATGACGTCTCTTGCTCATCGTCGCCCAGTAATTCATCCAATAATGCGGTGCTGTTTTCATCAAGCGTTATATTTGATGCATCGCCTAAATCAATATCATCATCGTCTAGAAGCTCATCTAACAATGCGGTACTGCTTTCATCTAGAATGCGTTCATTATCATCTGCATTGTCATTTGCATCGTTATCACTCGCAAAGCTCGTTGCGAAAATATCATCAATAAGATCTTGTTCTGACTGAGATGAACTTGATTCAGGTTCCCCTCGCTGGGTGTCCGCTTCGCTAAAAAGCGACGCTGCATTCGCCTCTTTTGTTAATGATGCTTCAGGATTTGCCATCGCGCTGGCTTCGGCTAAAGCCGCATCAATCGCAGCTTGCTCTGCCAGTTCATCACTCACATCTTGTTCAGGAGAATCAAAACTGTCTGCTGAGTCAAAACTATCAAATAATGCATCCAGTTCACTTTGTGCAACGACATCATTGCTATCATTTGGCTTTGACGATGAGCTTGAATCAGCCTGCTCAGCTTCAAGCAGTAACTCATCCAATAACGATTGATCAAGCATGCCATTATCAAGGTTATTGCCACTTAGCAATTCATCATTGCTATCGCCATCGTCGTCTGACAGATCAAAGTTTGGCTGTTCATCATCTTCTTTTAGCGATTGCTCCCACATTGCAGCGAGTGCTTCATCAGAACTTAGTTCAGAAGACTGTTCCATTTCATCAAGTGCGCGCTCCATATCTTCAAGGCCGAGCGCTTGCTCATCACCTGTGACAGAGATACTACTTGCGCCACCAAGTGGGCTATCGATGTCAAAATCATCACTCGATGATAAATCTAAGGTATCGTCATCATCACGCAGTTGTGGTGCGAATAAGCTGTCTTCAGGATCATCAAATAACGCATCATCTTGTGCAAAGAGATCATCGATATCGTCACTGCCACTTAATGCTAGATCGGCAGTTGGATCATCAGCACCAGCCAATAAGCTATCATTCGGTGGTATAACCGCAGGATCAATCGCGTTAGGGCTATCTAACGACTTCACATCGTCAGCATCTTCTTCTTTACGACGACCAAATAGAAGGTATGAAGCAATACCTGCAATCAAGGCACCCGGAATAAACGCAGCCGCGGCCAGTGCCCATGGGTTCGCAATCAACTGATCCAGTAACGAAGGCTCTTGCACCACAGGTTGCATTTCAATGTTCTTTTGCTGTGCTAAGAAATCTTTAATTTCATCACGTAATATACCGTCACTGGTTTGCTGATCTTGCAATGCGGCAACTTCATGCTGCATTTCAGATAAACGCACTCGTAGCAAATGGTTGCTTTCAAGCAATTTAGTAATTTGGATATCTGAAGCATCAAGCTGATTTTGCAGCTCTGTCGGCGGCGCTTTCTTGGGCTTTGGTGGAATGAGTGCACTTTCAGTCTGGGCAACAGTCGCAGCACTGGTTTGCTCAACGGTGGCAGTTTCTACTGTGCTCGATGCTGCGCGCGTGGCATTTGTAGTCCGTGTAGATGCCGCTGTTGTGCTTGGCGCTGTTGATTCTGTCGTTACAGAGCGCGGCGCCGTTGCAGGGGCCGTACGAGAGGTTGATGCCGTGTTTGCCCGTGAAGCGGTAGATGTTGTTCTACGCGAAGGTTGTGCGGCTTTATCTTGCTCTAAACGCAACTTAACCGCATCGGTATTTTCACGACGGATCTGAGTTAACGTTGGCATGTTTAGGCGGCTGCCAGGGACTAAGCCATGAATATTATTCGATTCAAATGCATCTGGATTCGCACGATAAATAGCGCCGATCACTTGGTAGACAGAAACAGAGCTAGAAGGGCGATACTTTGACGATATCCCCCACAGTGTTTCATTGGCACGCGTCGGCCCGTACTGATAACTGCCTTGATAGCGGTTATCAACCTGTGCTGCATTTTGGCTGACTTCGCGGTAACGTTCAGTTACAACAGATGTGGGTTGGTCTTCCTCTGGCCCAAGAATGCGTACGGTATTCGCTTGTACCGAAAAATGAATGGCTGTCGTTGCAATGAATGCAGGAAGAATAAAGCGTTTGATCAGGTTAGATACGTCAGGCACGGCCTGCAGTCCTCTCTGGCGGAAACTAAAAAGTCGATTAGATAAATACAGTCTACGACAACATTTATCGAACCCACCTACTATGCGGTATTACTATATCGGACAGGCAACCTGAAACTGTAGTGTTCATACTAAAAATGTGGGGTTGCTGGAAAATTTACTAAAAGGAGCAGCAATCATGCCGCTCCTTGTCTATAGCCTCGGCTGATTTTCGTGATTATAAGTAATCAGAAATCAACTTCTCGGCAATTTGTACGCTGTTCGTCGCGGCACCTTTACGCACGTTATCAGCAACAACCCACATGTTTAAACCATGAGAGTGGCTAATATCTTCACGTACACGCGCAACCATGACATGGTCTTTACCTGTTGCGTCAGATACTTGTGTTGGGTATTCATTGCCTTGGAAAAGCTCAATACCTTCCGCGTTCTCTAGTAGTTGTAGCGCTTCTTCAAGGTTCACTTCTTGACGCGTTTCAACATGAACGGCTTCTGCATGACCATAGAATACAGGTACGCGAACACAAGTCGGGTTCACGCGAATAGTGTCATCTGCAAAAATCTTTTGCGTTTCCCACACCATTTTCATTTCTTCTTTGGTGTAGCCGTTATCCATAAAATCATCGATATGCGGCAAACAGTTAAATGCAATTTGCTTATCATAAACGCTATTTTCTGCTGATAGACCATTCAATAATTTAACGGTTTGGCCCGCTAATTCATCAACGCCTTTTTTACCGCTGCCTGATACCGACTGGTAAGTTGAAACGTTAATGCGTTCGATACCGTAAGCATCATGGATAGGCTTTAATGCCACCAGCATTTGGATAGTCGAACAGTTAGGGTTCGCGATGATGTTACGGTTACGGTATTCCGCAATCGCATCAGGGTTCACCTCAGGCACAACTAGCGGTACATCGTAGTCGTAACGGAAGCGTGATGTGTTATCAATCACGATAACGCCTTCATCTGCGGCGATAGGAGCCCAACGGTCTGAGGCTTCAGAACCTGCAGAGAACAAAGCAATATGGACCTGTGACCAATCAAAATCTTCAACGTTGGTAACACGTACTGATTTATTTTTAAAACGCAGTGTTTGACCCGCACCACGCTCAGAGGCTAGCAAGTATAAATTGCGAACAGGAAAATTGCGTTCCTCTAATACCTCAACCATAGCTTGACCTACAGCGCCAGTAGCGCCGAGTACGGCAATATCAAATTCCTGACTCATTGCGTTTCCTCAATTGTAAAACCTAATTTAGCCAGCGACTCTACCCCAAAACTGGCCTCTCCTGCTACCGTAATCGCACTATATTCACGTCGATCCCAGTAATTTTTACGCATCAAATCAAATGCAGTTGCCATCTCGGCCTCATCGCCTTGAGTTTGCTGCATAGAACGGCGAAATAACGCATCGTCCTTACGTACATCATAAACCAATTGGATCAGTGAAAATAAGTCAGATTCTGACCACGTTCGGCTCAAGGTGACATGTGGGATCGGCGCTTGCGGTAATAAACTCGCAGCTTCAACATGCGGTCGAGCAGAATCATCAATACTCGCCAGAAAGTCGCAGTATTGGTTATACACCATAGTGGTGCCACGCGCTTTGCCTTCTAAACCGTAGCCTGCAACATGGGGGGTCGCAAACGCTAACAGTGGTAAAAGTTCGAGATCAACCAGAGGCTCATGTTCAAATACATCCAACACTGCCGTTACTGTTTTACCTTGCCCACTGACACTTTGCTGTAATGCCCTTTTTAACGCCTGATTATCAACCACAGGACCGCGCGCAGCATTGATAAGAATGGTGTCATCTTTTAAATCGCCCAAGAATGCTTCATCAACCAGATGATAAGTTGAGTATTCACCCTCTCGGGTAATAGGCGTGTGTAGTGTAATGACATCACACTGCTCACGAAGCGTTGCTAGTGATGAAAACTCACGGCTATCACCTTCCGCTTGCTTGATAGGGTCATTCAGTAAGTACCGAATACCAAGGGCATCCAAGCAACCCGCAAGGTACGTACCGACATTGCCAGCACCAACAATACCGACGGTTTTATCAAAGATTGAAAAACCGTGTTGTTGGCCCAGCACCATCAGGCTGCTTAGTACATACTCAGCAACCCCTACTTTGTTACAACCAGGTGCTGCAGTAAATCTGATATTTTTCTCGGCAAGTAACGCTTGGTCAACATGGTCTTGCCCTGCTGTTGCGGTTCCGACAAATTTAAGGCGGTTGGCTTTTGCTAGCAATCGGCTATCCACCTTGGTTACCGAACGGATCATCAAAGCATCAATGTCGACCAAATCATCACAGCTCAGTGTGCGCCCAGGTTTTGCTATTACATGCCCTAATTGACTGAAGAGGTCTAGTGCATAAGGCATGTTTTCATCGATAAGGATGTTCATTAATTCTCCGAAAGCGAACAACTGCAAGCGAATATAATACCTCAGCCTCACCGAGAACAACCAGCGCTGTTTATCCTTCAATGTTTTACAACTGCAACTGCAACTGCAACTGCAACTCAAAGATAAACTCAAGAATCTAGATCCGCTAGACATACAGCGGGAGTTCAGCCGCGCTATGCTATTAAGGCTAACACTGTCATTACCAAATGGCAGGCACAAAAAAACCCAGCATTGCTGGGTCAAAAATCCGAGAAAAAGCATCAGATACGCAGCGTAATTTTTACACTGTATACCTAATGTGCGTCTGTTCATCGGTACTGGCTAAAATATTGGGAAAGTAGAGTTCTCTGGACAAGTCATCTACTTTCTCACTTTAGCCGGTGCCACCTCGGAAAATATGTTTAAGATGCAAAACAGGTAAACGCGTAATTCGCTATTATTTTGTCTACCTGCTGTTTTTGCGCCTTAAATTACGCTTCGTATTTTTTGATGACTAACGTTGCGTTAGTACCACCAAAACCGAAACTGTTAGACATTACCGTCTTCAGCTCAACATCGCGCTTTTCAGTCACAATATCTAAGCCTTCTGCCGCAGCGTCTAGGTTTTCAATATTAATGCTTGGGGCAACAAAGCTGTGCTCTAGCATCAAGGTTGAATAAATCGCTTCGTGAACACCTGCCGCACCCAATGCATGACCAGTCATCGCTTTGGTTGCTGAAATTGCAGGGCAGTTTTCACTGAACAATTCTTGGATTGCACCCAGTTCTTTTACATCACCTACTGGTGTTGAAGTACCGTGGGTATTGATGTAATCCACTGGCGCATCAAGATCTTGCATTGCCATCTTCATACAACGCACCGCGCCTTCACCTGATGGTGCTACCATGTCGTAGCCATCTGATGTCGCGCCGTAACCCACGATTTCACCGTAGATCTTCGCGCCACGTGCCAATGCATGCTCAAGCTCTTCAACAACCATCATGCCGCCGCCACCAGAGATAACAAAACCGTCGCGGTCTGCATCATAGGTACGAGACGCTTTTGATGGGTCATCGTTGTATTTAGTTGATAGTGCGCCCATTGCATCGAACATCATGGTCAAAGACCAATCTAATTCTTCACCGCCACCTGCAAACACAACATCTTGTTTGCCTAGCTGGATAAGTTCTAATGCGTGACCAATACAGTGTGCAGATGTCGCACATGCAGAGCTCATAGTGTAGTTAACACCACGGATTTTAAACGGTGTTGCCAAACATGCAGACACGGTTGACGACATAGTACGAGGTACCATGTATGGACCAACACGTTTCACGCCTTTTTCACGAATGATATCGACAGCCGCGACTTGATTTAATGATGATGCGCCACCAGAACCCGCCACTAGGCCAGTTCGGTCATTAGAAACTTGATCTTCAGTTAGGCCGGCATCTGCAATTGCCTGCTCCATAGACAAATATGCAAAACCTGCTGCATCGCCCATGAAACGCATCTTCTTACGATCGATATGCTCAGAAGGCTTTAATTTAAGATCGCCCCAAACATTGCTGCGTAATTTCATTTCAGCAAATTGTTCAGAGAAATTAATGCCAGATTTACCTTCTTTTAGCGATTCCAGCACTTCGTTTACGTTGTTACCAATGCTGGATACGATACCCATGCCTGTAATTACGGCTCGTTTCATGATGAATTCCTACTGATATTTAACGCAGAGATAATAACGGCTTTCTCACTCAAAAGTGGTCAGCTTTCCTATAGTTCGGGTACAATCGCGGTTAATTTCCAACTTTTTACTATGTTCGCACCTTAATTTTAGCGCCATATTTAAGTCTTAAATACGGATTTTGTAATGTGCAGCAGTCCCATTAAAAGAGGTTTCCCCTTGTCTGATAAGCCCAATAAGCGCATTGAGCACGCTGTTCTTGACTGGAACGAAGCGGGCACGCCAGTTTCTAACGATTTTGACGATGTGTATTTCTCTAATACCAATGGCTTAGAAGAAACACGCTACGTATTCCTACAACAAAATGGCTTACCCCAGCGTTGGGAACACTTCGATCGTCGTCGTTTTGTTGTGGCTGAAACCGGTTTTGGCACTGGGTTAAACTTCCTTGCACTGTGGCAATGGTTCAAAGCATTTCGTGCCGCACACCCTGATGCTACCACTAAAGAGCTGCATTTCATCAGTTTTGAAAAATTTCCGGTCACTAAGGCAGATTTAATCAAAGCGCACCAGTCATGGCCTGAACTCGCCGATGTGGCGAAGCAACTTCATGCCCACTACCCTGCAGCCGTTGCTGGCTGTCAACGGGTCGTACTTGAAGATGGCATGATCACACTGGATTTATGGTTTGGTGATATCAAAGACTGTATGCCACAGGTGTGGTGTGGTGAAGATGGTATTGTTGATGCGTGGTTCTTAGATGGTTTTGCTCCTAGCAAGAACCCCGAAATGTGGAACCAAAACCTGTTTAATAACATGGCAAAATTAGCACGAACAGGCTGTACCACTGCCACGTTCACCGCGGCGGGTTTTGTTCGCCGCGGCTTAATCGAAGCGGGTTTTAGCATGTCTAAAGCCAAAGGTTTTGGTACTAAGCGCGACATGTTAATTGGCCATATTGAAGCACGCCAATTTGGGTCAAATGTGAAACCTTGGTATCAGCGTAACGCGGCAAAAGACACGGATAATGTGGCGATCATTGGCGGCGGTATTGCGTCAGCCAGTGCGGCTATCGCTTTCATTCGCAGAGGGGTTAACGTCACGCTTTATTGTGCCGATGCCAAGCCAGCAGAAGGGGCATCTGGCAATCGTCAAGGCGCTGTTTATCCGCTGTTAAGTGGCGGCCATGATGCGATCCCAGACTTTTTTGCTCCTGCCTTTCTGTATGCACGACAGTTTGTAGAACAAGCAACACAATATGGTGAATTTGAACACCAATGGTGTGGTGTCACTCAGTTAGCTTGGAGTGACGAGGCGAAAAGAAAACTCAGTAATATCTTAGCAAATCAATACCCTGAAGATCTTATTAAAGCTTACGACCAAGCCCAAACAGAAGAGATTACAGGCGTAGTCTCAGGGCATAGCAGCGTTCATTACCCGCTAGGCGGATGGTTGTGTCCACAAGCACTCACACGCGTTCTTATTGAACACGGTCAACAAACAGGCCTGCTGACTTGCCACTATAATACCGACGTGCAAACACTGACGCAGCAAGACGGTCTTTGGTCTATTAGCACACAAGATGGGCAGCACTTTCAGCATGGCACCGTTATTGTGGCCAATGGACACCGTTTTACGACATTTGAACAAACCACCCAGCTGCCACTCTATCCTGTACGCGGCCAAGTAAGCCATATCCCGACCAACGAGACCTTGGCGCAATTAAAAACAGTATTGTGTTATGACGGTTACCTAACACCTAAAAATACCACTGCAGACACCCATTGCATCGGAGCGAGTTATGGTCGCAATAGTACCAATACCGATTTCAATGATGATGAACATGCTTCAAATAAAGCACGTCTGATTAAGAGCCTGCCTGATGCAACATGGCCAAAAGATGTAGAGATGGGCGACAACCAAGCACGTGTTGGGGTGCGTAGTGCCAGTCGTGATCATTTACCTATCGTGGGGGATGTTTGCCGTATTGATGATTTAATTTCGCAATATAGCGATCTTAGAGATAACAAAGACACAGCCGAAGCCGTGCCTTGTTATAACAATCTCTATAGCTTCCTTGGCTTAGGATCACGAGGATTAAGCTCTGCGCCCCTGCTTGGCGAATTAATTGCCTCACAGATTTGTGGTGATCCACTACCACTTCCAAACGATGTCCTTGAGGCTCTGCATCCTGGCCGTTCTTGGGTACGACGTTTAGTCCGTGGAAAGCAGCTTAATCAAGATAAATAAATCATTCTTTTTATTCTGCATTTACCGTTGCTGGCGGACCTGAATCTTCACCGCCAGTATCGGCTAATGCCACAGCAACCACGACAGCTGCCACACCGACGGCGATCGCCGTCGCTGTTAACCCACCAGCAGATGCTGCCAATGCAGTATTTGCCCCCGCCGCCTCTCCTGTTGTCGATGCAGCACTGGCTTTTGTCGCAGATTGAGCCGCACTCGATGTCGTTTGCGACGTTGTTTGCGACGTTGTTTGCGTTGAGGTTGTTTGTGCAGATGACGGTGATGTTGCAGATTGCGACGCTGTTACCGCTTCATCCGCAGCCCAAGCCGTAGACGAAAAAATCCCATAAAAAATAAGCGCAATTACAAATTTATTCATACCATTCCTACTCATTAGGTGAGTTATTGATATGAATATAAGTATAGCTAGGCTTGCACTTTTCGCCTTACCGTCGAAGCGCAAATCATAAGATCAGCATTAAACATACGGCTTTTTATTCACTTAGCTGGAATAACTAAAATAAAAAATACATTCGCAAGACGAGTGAAAGAAGAGCCAGTTCTAGCACTAACTGGCATGGTGAATCCTGACATTTTCAATCACAGAATACAGCTTGTCAGCCAAAGCTCGCAGCGTTGCAATCTCGCCATGCACCAAGTAAATCTCCCTCGGTCCATGAGCAATATTACGAACAAACTCTATTAAATCAGACTGATCAGCATGTGCCGAATAACCCGACAGTTGATGTATTTGAGCATTTACGGTTATTAATGCTTGGTTAACTTCAACGTCTGTTTTGCCGTCGATTAACGCTTTACCAAGCGTTCCTTTGGCTTGATAACCCGAAAAAACAATGTCTGTTCGCTTATCTGGTAATAATGCTTCAAGGTAACCAACAACCCGCCCCCCGGTACACATCCCACTTGCGGCTACAATAATCGCAGGCTCTGCAGAAGCTTGAAGTCGGTTAATCAGTGCGACATGTTCAGCATGCGATTTAATCACAATACATTGTTGAAAAGAGAGAGGATGACGCCCTGTGCTATAGCGTGATTTAGCCTCATTTGCCCATAATTGTTTATAGGTGTTGTACTGCTCGGTGATCTTGGCTGCCAGAGGGGAATCTAAAATAACGGGTAGACTTTGCCACTTTACTTTTGACGAATGGATATCGGCTTGCGCAATAATATTTTCAAGATCAAACAGGAGTTCTTGCGTTCGACCGACACTAAACGCCGGAATAATAATCGCACCACCATCTTGTAATGAACGCTCTACAATCTCTTTTAACCGCCTCTGACGATCACCGATAGATTGATGTTGGCGATCACCATAAGTACTTTCCAGTACTAAAATATCAGCCCGTTCAGGCGAGAAAGGATCAACTAATAACGGCGTATTGCATGGGCCTAAGTCACCAGAAAAGACCACTACACGATCATCTGGCAACTTAATTTCAACATAAGCAGAGCCCAATATATGGCCAGCTTGACGAAAGCGGACATTGATCAGCTCACCGCTTGGAAAAGTGAGCTGAACCCAGCAATCATAAGGAATTGGCTTTAAAAGCGAACGCACCCGATTAGTGATTTGTTCACATTGCTGAGAATCAAGACCCAGTTGAATTTTAAGCCCATCTTCAAGCATCAGAGGCAGCAAAGCCGATGTTGCTTGAGTCGCATAAATTGGCGAATGAAAGCCCGCTGCGAGTAACCAAGGAATACGACCAACATGGTCAATATGGCAATGAGTAAGAAAGAGTGCACGCACACAATCTAATGGGAAATCAATATTCAATGATGACTTTGATTCAGCACCTTGGAAAAGGCCACAATCAATCAATAAACTATTGCTTCCTAAAAACAACTCATGGCAAGAGCCTGTTACACCATCTTTGGCCCCATGATGTTCTATGCGCACCGCACTGCTCCAACATATTAGTATTAAGCGAGCATGATGACAGAGATTGAACGTAGTAAATTGTTATTAGTCGTAAGGTTTAGATCAATCTCGCAAATTAATCCGTATATTTTGAATAATGCGTCAGAACCGATTGAGCAATAACAAAATCCAATTCTTCATCAATATCAAGGGCACGATTTGCGGGCATTTTATAACCCATATTGGACAAAGGATGAATCAAAATATCATGCTCTAATATATTGAAACTAGATGTAATGTAGATTGCACCATTAAGACGATAATGTTGTTCACAATCTTGACTACGTTTTACATTGTCATCAAACAAAGGGCTCAGTTTCGCATTATCATCCGCTTTAAACGTCCATTGAATGGGATGCTCGACAGGTGTTACCGAAACAACGCTTTCTATCGTATGATCACAATACAGCTCCCAAGCATTACGGATATCTTGAGCTGTTCGTAACGGCGAGGTGGGCTGTAAAAGAACAAGCTGATCAAACACTTCATCGTGTGATAAATAGTACTCAAGCTGATGCTTTAATACTGAGATCGTAGTGGCAGTATCCGTCGCCAGTTCACTTGGTCGAAGATAAGGTACTTCGGCACCATACTGTATTGCAATATCCGCTATTTCTTGATCGTCGGTATTTACAATAACACGGTCAAAAATACCACTCTCTAATGCTGCTTCTATGGTCCAAGCGATTAACGGTTTACCCGCTAACGGTAATACATTTTTCCGAGGCAAACGCTTACTACCACCGCGCGCTGGAATAATTGCGATCGGCTTTTTAAGACTTTCTCCATGAGATGACATTAAAAAATACCCAAATCTAACATATCGGCTTGGGCACGGCGGTAATCGTCAATTCGACCGATATCGAGCCAATACTCGCTGATTTCGTATGGAACGGCTTTACCACCGCGAGCAATCACTTGCTCAAACACAGTTGTGATGTCAATCCGTTGGTTCTTCGCTACCTGACGGACCACATCGTGATTAAGCACATAAATCCCGGTATTCACTTTCACTTTATGAGCAGGTTTTTCACTTAACGCGGTGATCACATTACTGTTGCCATCAACCTTATGACAATCAATGACCCCAAACGGAATTTGATATTCATAATCACGGACGCACATAGTGACATCTGCCGCTTGCGATTGGTGGTATGCGAGCAACTTTTCAAAATCTAAATTGGTCATGATATCGCCATTCATCATGATCAACGGCAATGGGCTAGCACTCTCGGGTAATAATCCAAGCGCGCCGCCTGTACCCAGCGGCTGATCTTCATGAATATAGGTGATACTCACGCCCCACTTTTCACCATCGCCAAAATGCGCACGGATCATTTCAGGTAGGTAATGGGTTGAAATGTAAAAATGGCGGAAACCTGCCCGAATAAAGCTCAACAATATGCTTTCGAGGATAGGCTTATCACCCACCTTCAACAAAGGCTTAGGGCATTCATTGGTTAGTGGCTGTAGCCTGGTACCAAAGCCCCCCGCCATTAAAAAGACTGGGTTATCATAACGAACAGGATGCAGTGCTTGGTTTAATGTTTTTAAACCACAAAGAATGCCATTATCAACCAAGGGTATCGCGAGGATATCTTTCGCTTCCATCAAGCAAACCAGATCCTGATTAGACAAATCAGCACCCGCTGTTGTTGGCTGCTGGTTCATCACCAACTCAACACTTGATGACATATCCAAGCCACGCAACAAACCTCGGCGTAAATCACCGTCGGTGACAGTGCCTAACAGACGTAGCTCATCATCGGCAATAAGCACAATGCGCAGCGCTTGTTCATCAATCACTGCAAGTACTTCACGCAATGTGGCACTCAGTGGCAACACCGCCTTGGTCCAATTTTTGATCATATAACCGTTTCACCTGCTTGAACGTGTTTGTGAACTCTTGCCCCTGCGGCAATCACTGCTTCTCGGCCAATGTTAATATTCTGGATAACCACAGCGTTAGCACCAATAAAGGCACCTTGCCCTACATGCACTTGACCGCAAAGTGTCGCACGCGGAGCTATATGACTATGGGCATCAATAACACTATCATGCTCGACGATAGCACCCGTATTGATAATACAGTTATCGCCAATAATGGCGCCAGCTTGAATAATGGCGCCTGGCATCACTTGCACCCCTTCACCAAGACTCGCAAAAGGTGAAATGATCGCTTGCTGGGAAATCACCGAAGCAAAGCGATAGCCTTGGGCTTTAAAGTTGTTAAATAGTTTTATACGCGTAAGACGCTTAGGGATAGCGCCAATACCATTAACAAGGCAGACTGAATCGGCAGGAAATGCCAAAACATCGTCATCAGAAAAATACTGGGGTAAGTCTTCCAGCACGCTTCGTAGCTCGTTATCTTCTAAAGCTAAATCAGCACTGACAAGGCCTGTAATCGTTTGATCTTGTTGGCGTAACATATCCACTAATACACTCGTATGACCACCAGCACCTAAAACGATCACGTCAGCTGTTCGCTTGTTACTACTCACTAAGCTACTCATTAAACGACTCACTAATGAAGTCTCCTTCGTGATAATCACACCGCGCCGCTTTACCGATGAGATCCCAGTAACGATAAGGGCTCATTCCACTCCCTGGTCGCTTAATGGCGATGTTATGCACGCTAAACATTTCGCCTTTAGCAATAGTGCCATTGGCGACCAAGCTCTTGCGTGCAACCGTCATATTCTTCATCTCAGAAGCCTGTGGCGCTTTTTCGCCAGAGCCGAGAGCAAGCTCTACCCCACGGATCGCCGCTACCATCTGGCTCAACTCTTCGGGGTTAAGTGACGCCTTGTGATCAGGTCCTGACATAGTTTTATCGAGCGTAAAGTGCTTTTCAATCATGCTCGCACCACGAGCAACAGCAGCAATAGGCACAGTAATGCCTTCACTGTGATCGGAATAACCCGCAGGCAATTGAAACTGCTTGCTGAGTGTATCCATCGCGCGCAAATTAATTTCCGCTAAAGGTGCTGGGTATTCGGTGGTGCAATGCAACAAGGTAACCTTTTCTCTTAACGCTGCTTGGCCTTGTTCTGAGCGGTAAGCTTGCTTAAACGCCGCCACCGATGGACTCACCTGAATTTCAGCCGTATAACCAAAAGCAATCACACCTAAAGCGGCTTCAACCTCAGCCAACGTCGCCATTCCCGTTGAGACAATCAGATCACACCCCGTACGGGCATGCTCAAGAATAAGCGGCGCATTGGTTAACTCACCAGAAGGCAGCTTTAAGCGCTTCAACCCAAGATCATTGACGAGAAATGCCAAGCTTTCGCTATCAAATGCCGTCGATAAAAATTCAATACCCCGCTGTTCACATTGCTGCTTAAGCGCAAAATGAGCCTCGAAACTCAACTCTAGGCGACTCAACATATCAAGCTGAGACTCTTGCTGTTGGGTATTGGCGACTTGATAGTCTGCCTGTTTAGCATCAGCCGTTACTAAATGCTTCGCTTTAAATGTCTGGAACTTAACAACATCAGCCCCAGCTTGGTAAGCGGCATCCACCAACTTATGAGCAAGTCCAATATCACCATTATGGTTGACGCCCGCTTCGGCAATAATCAGAGTCATGATAAGTACCTGTAGTTAAGTCTCTGGGGTTAAGTACCTGTAATTAAGTCTCTGTAATTAACTATCAGGATTAATTAGCGATAGAAGTAGACCATTATGCTTGGCCTGAAGTGGTCAAGTAACACTGTGTGGCAAATCATAAAATGTCTTCATTACCTTTAACGGCAGCGTTCGCAAAAGCTGAATGATTTGCTCGCTACTATTACCATCGCCATAAGGATTGATAATCACTTCACCGTCTTGCTTGTAGTCTTGGCTAAGCGCACGAGTAATACAATCTTTAATCGCATAGGTATTTGGCGCGCAATGGAGCACACTTTTTGCTGCAATTCGCCCTTGCTGACGCGCACCAATATTAACCGTCGGCACATCAAACGAAGGCACTTCAATAATACCGCTAGAAGAGTTACCAATCACCGCCGCCGCATGCTTTACCGCACTTAAATAGCGCTGCTGACCCAAAGACGGAATAACCAAGACACGCTCAGGTTGCGCGGCGGCATAAGCTTCAAGCATGGGAATGATCTGTCTACCGCCATCATCGGCATTAGGATAAGTCAGAATAATTTGATGTTGCGGGAACGCATCTAGAGCATCTAATAATGCTTGGAAGCTTGCGACAGCCTGTTCATCCGCTAAAGTGACAGGATGATAGGTCACAACGAAGAAAGGAGAATGAAGCGAAAAGTTCAGCGAAGTACTTAGCGCATCCAATGATAACATCTGGCTACGATTCAAATGATCGAGCCCTAATGCGCCAACATTAAAAACACGCTCAGGCGCTTCACCGAGTTGGATAACACGCTGGCGATACGCGTCCATCGATGTGCAGTGGTAGTGACTGAGTTTAGTGATAGCATGACGAATAGCATCATCATAAGCGCCTTCACTGATCTCTCCACCATGCAGATGGATAACGGGAATACGTAATATCATTGCGGTTTGCGCCGCTGCTAGCGCTTCGAAGCGATCCCCCAAAATCACTAAAGCATCAGGCGCTAATCGTGACAAGGCATCAGTAAAGCCTATGACACCTAGGCCGATACTTTTTGCAACACCCGCTGGCGAATTTGATGACAGTAAGGTTTCAACTTTTTCATCAATCGTGAACCCATCGGCTTCAATTTGTTGATAGGTAAAACCAAATTCAGGTGAAAAGTGAGCGCCAGAGACCAAAAGCTGTAAGTGAAGATCTTCTGCTGCTTGAATATCTTTCATCAACCAATACAGCAAGCCATATTCTGCACGAGTACCTGTAAATACTGCGATTTTACGTGATGTCATCTAGCGTCCTACCTTTGTCGCCTAAGGCTTAGACTCTCAACGTCTTTAGCGGCTTAGATTGTTCTAATGTCGCCATTGTAACAAAGGCAAAGCAAAGGCCATAGAAAGGTAATACGATATTAGCTCGTCGTTATGACCACCGCTATAAATAGGCGCTAGTTATCAGTACTCGACATAAGGATCGGTGACGAAGGTAAATTCACAATGCGAGCAGCAAGCCATTCTGATGTGAATAAATCCCCTCGTAAACAATGCTGATACATAGGCAAAGTATGCATAAGTTGCCACACAGGGCGGGTCATCACACCTTGTTGATTGGTCTCTTCTAGCAGTTGTTGGCGAGCAACGCTGTTCGGACAAATGACCGCATTGAGCCAGTAGTTAGACTGAGCATACTCAGGCTCGACCACAAACTGATAATCCGCAAAACCAGCATCACTCAAAAAGAACGCTTGGTAATCCATCGCTAACTGACGCTTAGCGGCAAGGTACGCAGGCAATTGCTCTAGCTGCGCACACCCCAAGGCGGCGTTTAAGTTTGGCATTCGATAGTTAAAGCCAGCTTCATCGTAATAGAACTCATAAGGATGCGCGACCTTAGCGGTTGTCGTTACGTGCTTAACGCCTTGTCCTGCTTGGGCATCACGGCATAGCACCATACCACCGCCACCCGTGGTAATGATCTTATTGCCATTGAAACTCAGCGCACCAAAATCACCGAGTGTCCCGGTATGCTTACCTTTGTAAAACGAACCTAAACTTTCAGCGGCATCTTCCACCAATACCAAATTCCATTGCAGGCACACTAACAACAGCTCATCTAATAACCCAGGATGACCAAAAGTATGCATCGGCAATATAGCGCGGATCACCTTACCCGTTGCTTGATGAATACACAGACCACTGGCATCGAAGACCGCGTTATCCGTTAGGTATTCGGATAAAGCTCGCGGACACAACGAGAGGCTTTGGCGGTTAACATCGACAAACAGAGGCTCAGCCCCCATGTGATGCAAGGTATTACAGGTCGCCACAAACGTCAGTGCTTGGGTTATCACCAAATCACCTTGTCGTACCCCCGCTTGGTGTAATGCCGCATGCAAGGCTGCGGTGCCATTAACGGTCGCAACCGCTTTTGTAGAACCTGTATACAGTTCGATTTGCTGTTCAAATTTATCGACATAACGACCGACACTCGAAACAAAAGTGCTATCAATCGTATCAAGCAGGTAGTTCTTCTCATTTCCAGTAAAGCTAGGAGCATGAAGAGGAACAAACTCATTGGTTTGATAAGTATCGCGGACAAATTCAACCAGTCGCTGGCTTACAGCGTTTTTTGATATAGCGTTCATCTAAATACCGCTTTTATCAATAGCACTGTTATAACTAGCACCGTTATAAATAGCTTTCATCGTTCTTTATCACCGCCATTACATCTTGCTGTCGAGGTACTTGCCCGTTTCTTTATGACCAAAATCAGGGATCATGTGATGAAAGAGCGCAACTAACTCATCTTTAGTCCAACACTGGCTGTCTTTCATTTCAGCGATAGCTTGCTCAAAGTGAGTAAGTAATCCAAGGTTAAACTCAGGTTCATTTTTAATCACACCTAAATTAGCAAAGCGTGCCATATCAAGCACTTCTTCACCTGTATAGAACTCCTCAAAGTCTTTTTCACCCGTGGTATCACTTGAGGTAAACAAACACGGCCATTTTCCTTGCTCAGGTAGTGTTTTCGCTAACTCTCGGGCTTGTTGCTCAGATTCACACAAGTAAGGTTCAAAGCCACGCTGTTTAAGGTACTTAACCGCAATATCAGCAAAAGAGATAAGGTGAAGGGCTTCGCTCAGTTTTGGAAAGAAGATATCTCGGTTTTCGCCAAAGATACAAGACATCAAACACAGCTCGCCTGATTCCTGTGGCGTCACAAAATAACGCTTAATATCATTAGGCGCAACGAGAGGCTGTTGCTTCAAAATCCGCTGATTAAAACCATGAAGCAAAGAACCATCGGAAAAAGCCACATTGGCAAAACGCGCCGTTGAAATGGCAATATCTTGGCTTCGGCGCATCAAGAACATTTCCATAATGCGCTTAGACGCCCCCATCATGTTAACCGGGTTGGCGGCTTTATCGGTCGAGACACAAAAGTACTTTTTAGCACCGAGTTCTATCGCTTGCTGTACGGTTTTATCGGTATTAAACACATTCACATTGACCATGCGCATCAGAGTAAATGGGTCTTTCTCGCTACGCACATGCTTGAGTGCCGATAGATTCAAGACATAATCATAGCCAGCAGCTTTTACTTGCTGCGAGATAAACGCATCAAACTCTACCGAGCCTATATCGAGTGCAAAGGTTTGAAAATCACCATTGATGTAACCAAACGAACTGCGAATATCACGCACCAACTCAACCAAGTTATTCTCGCTGAGATCCACAACATGCAACGCCTTTGGTTGACGCTTAAAAATCTCTTTAACAACCGCCTGACCAATCGAACCTGCACCACCTAGTACCAAAAAGCGCGATCGCGAAACCTCAGCGGCTAATGCTTGCTGATGAGAAAGTAAATCAGAAAAAAAAAGTGGCGATGAACGACCAATGAGGGAGAGCATGTGAAGAGTACCCAATTAAGCTAGAGGTGGGTATTCTAGCTTAATTGGATAGAGAGGAGGAATTATTTGGTAGTCTAGTAAATTGCCCTTAAACAAATATCAAATTATTCCCCTGCCTTCCACGGTATTATTATATTGTTCTTGTTGAACGATTATATGTATTCCAGACAATATCATTAATACCATCTGTTGGTTTAAAACCAGTAGGAGCACTCAAGAGTAGCTCACGAATATCTTCATGCTTCATACCATGGCATGCTTGATCTAATGTATCTAGCATCTGGTTATATTCATCTAATGGCAAATGTATCTCATTAGCTGTCATTATTCGAGAATGTGCTGTCTTCTCTACATTGTCACCAATAAGAAGCTCTTCGTATAGCTTCTCACCAGGTCTAAGCCCTGAAAATTGAATTTCAATGTCACCATGAGGATTAGAATCATTTCTAACCTCTAAACCCGATAACTTAATTAAATTTTCAGCAAGAGCGGTAATTTTAACAGACTCGCCCATATCTAAAACAAATACATCACCACCTTTCCCCATAGCGCCAGCTTGAATGACCAATTGTGCCGCTTCAGGTATTGTCATGAAATATCGAGTAATATCTGGATGAGTAACAGTTAATGGACCACCTGCAGCGATTTGTTTTTTAAACAAAGGAATAACTGAACCAGAAGATCCTAATACATTACCGAAACGAACCATACAGAAACGAGTCCCACCTTCACGCCCGTTTTCTTGTTCAGCAAGTGCCTGTAAACCTAATTCAGCCATCCGCTTAGTTGCTCCCATAACATTAGTGGGACGTACTGCTTTATCAGTTGAAATTAGAACAAACGATTCAACACCAGCCTCGATAGCAGCTTTAGCCGTATAGTAAGTACCATAAATATTATTACGAATACCCTCAATAACATTGTACTCAACCAAAGGTACATGCTTATATGCAGCAGCATGATACACCGTATCCACTTGAAATGATTTCATCACGGATTCTAAGCGATGTACCCGTTGTACAGAGCCTAATAATGGATAAATAGGCACATCCAACTTCAACCCTGCTAATTCACGATCAATTTGATAAAGTGCAAATTCTGACAGCTCAAATAAGACTAAACCTTTAGGCTGCTGTTTGATTATTTGACGACAAAGTTCAGAACCAATTGAGCCACCGGCACCAGTAACCATGACGACTTTATTTTTTATATTCGCCTCAAGTAAAGATTGTTGAGGCATGACAGCATCACGCCCAAGTAAATCATCAACAGAAACATCTTGCAGTTCAGAAATTTTTGCCTTACCGCTCACAATATCAGCAAAGCTCGGAACACTTAAAATTTCTACACTATAGGGGGCTAGCTGATCAATAATTAGCTTTCGTTCATTAGCAGAAGCTCTTGGTACAGCAAGAAGCACTTTTTTTACATCTCGTTTGGTAATGAGGCAATCTATTGCTTCAGGAAGCAATACTCGCAAACCAAGAACTGAAGTTTTTAGATACGAACGGTCTCGATCAATAAAAGCAATTGCACGATATTCATGGCTATGTTTAAGAGCAATACTTAATTGCCGCCCAGCAGAGCCAGCTCCATATATCAAGATGTTAATTTTCGTTCGTCCTGATAACGACTGATATAGTGCTCGAACAATCAACCTAATGCTAATTATAAAGATGACAAGAAATGATGAATATATAATAGGTACTGTTCGAGGAATAAATGCATTTGAAAAAAAACCGATCCCTGCTAATGTTAAGCCTGATAAAAAAGAACCTATAAAT
>NZ_NOIF01000005.1 GCF_002265265.1 Photobacterium sanguinicancri | reverse complement strand
ACTAAGATGGATATAAAAAATCCGAGTCACTTATTTCAATATAAGAGCTACTCGGATTTTTATTGATTCACGTTATGGGTACTGTGAAATTAGTAATCGTCGATCTCATCTAAGAATTCATCAGAGAAAGCTTCTTCTTGCGGCTCTTCATCAACAGTAGCACCACCTGTGGCTCTAAAGTTCTTATATTGAATATACGCATCACGAGTAAATATATAAGGATCAGGAGAGTCATCAAGAATCGATTCCTGCGAGACAAGAGCAGCACGTTTCTCTAACCCCTCTAGCGCCCACTTACCTGCACTTTGCCAGAACGTCAGTAAATTCAGTGGAAAATAAAGCCCATCTACAATATCACCGGTACCTTCCCGTAAGGTAATCGGCCCATAAATCGGTACCATAAAGTAAGGGCCATTTCCGACACCATAAGAACCTAATGAATCGCCAAACTCACGTTGGCCGGGAGATGGTATATTTGCTGCTGTCGCAATATCGATCAAGCCACCTAAACCAAATACCGTATTAAACCAAAAGCGATTAAAGTGAGTCGCAGCATTTTCTGGGTTAAGCATTATTAGGCTATTCACCATACTTGCAGGTTCTTCAAGGTTGGCGAAAAAATTAGCTAGACCAGAGCGTACGGGCACAGGGACATAATCGACATAAGCAATCGCGGCTGGACGAGCAATATAAGGGTCAAGATAGTTATAGTTTAGATCCCACATCGTTCGGTTTATACCTTCGAACGGGTCATACACTTGATTATCTAACGCGACCTCTGCTTCATAATCAATATGATCTGCGACAGTAACTTTGTTGGTTTCAGTAACATCATTCTCTAATTGCTCAGGTGTGTCAGCGCAGCCCACGAGAGACAATGATAAAAAAAGTGCCAATAGTGATGTAGTAACTGTTTCTTTTAACAAGCTTTCTATTTCATCCATAAAAAAAGCAGACTCAATAATAGTATCGAGCCTGCTCAATATATGCCAGTTTTGTTATTCGTATTGCTGATTAATTTTTACTTCTACGCTACTTCCAAGATCAACCGGTTGGCTTTCACCAAACCAATCACCTTGTTTCGTCATTACGTTACCATCAGTATCAATACGTGCCTTCACCATCAATTTAGATTGTGAAGATAACAAACGCTCAGGGATCATGCTGTCATTATCATCGAGCGTTATCGTTACTGGAAAGCTCCCTGATAATGGTACACGACGCGCGGCGATAGGCATTGGTGAACCATTCTCATCATGGGCAGAAATGATCAGTACACCTTGTTGCGGCAATTGAACACTAGGATCAAGGTCTACTGTAATAGACACTGATTTAGCTGTCACACCTGTCGGTGATAACTGAGCTTGCGCACGTTCAATACTGCGGTTCAACATTGGGGCACGAGGGTCATCTGGTGAGATTAGATTTTTCATCATGGTCCAGTATGAAATTGCTTGCTCAAACTTCCCATCTTCAAATGCATCAAAGGCCAGAAGAGACATCGCACGCACGTTAGTATGGTCACGCTTAATCACTGATTTAAGTAGGAAACGCACAAAATCAACCTGTGCAGGATCACCAATCATCATCAATGTCTGTGCATAACCAAGCTGGGTTTCAGTATCGTCAGGATTCAGATCATAAGCACGCTTCATCGCACTTTGTGATGTTTCGGCATCACGGTTTGCCATACCGACACGGCCAAGTAGTAGCCAGCCTGTTGCATCATCCGGTGTTGAATGCAAACGCGTACGCAAGGCAAGCGTCAGATCATTCATTTCCTCATCGCTAAGCGGGTCTTGAGCTTCACCCATCAAGCGTTGTGATAGCTCAGGTAGACGTGATGCGACCTCTTGCCATTCTTCAACCTTATTGAGGTTACCGACATTGAAGTACATACCATAGCTGATCATAATCATCACCAATACGCCGGGGATAACTAGTCCTGCTGATACATTGTTTTCATGCAATTCTTTCTGTTCGGTAACATCATCAAGTAGCGATTGCTGCAGTTCAGTCACAAGATCGCCTTGCTTCTCGACAATACCTTCGCTTGTTTCTAGTTCGATTTCACGCACGCGATCTTTATAAAATGCTTTATTAAGCTCGTCACGGCTTGCAACTTCATCTTCCTCTTTACCTGAGTAAATTGGCACAACAAAGACAGCAACCGCGATCAGAATCAAAACGACCGTGGCAATCCAAAACAACATCATTATTTTTTCACCTTATCGTTTTTATTCTCTGTGTTTTCCATTTCAGCAAGCAAAGTTTTAAGGCGCTTTGCTTCTTGTTCATCGAAATCATCCGCTTTTGCTGTGTTATCAGTTGCAGTAGTGCGGCGAGAACGCATCACCAGTACAGTGAAACCAATTGCGATAAACAAAAAAGGACCAAGCCAAAGAATAATCGTCGATAACATTACTGGTGGTTCATAAGTTACAAAATTACCGTAACGGGCAACCATGTAATCAACGACATCTTGCTTTTCTTTGCCTTGCTGCAGCATATCATATACTTTCTGGCGCATATCTTGTGCCAGTGGGGCATCAGAGTCACCAATGGTGTTATTCTGACACTTAGGACAACGCAGGGTCGCTGTTAGCTCTTGGAAAGCTTCTTCCTGAGTGACATTATCGAAAGTATGTACTTCAATCGCAGCATAGGCAGGCAGTGAAGCCGTTAATACCAAAAGTAAACTCGCGAGCATAATGGAAAGTCGTTTCATCATCCTTTTGCCTCCTCAAGTAACGCTTGATACATAGGTTGCAATTTTTCAGACCAGTTACGCGGGTTAACATCCCCGACGTGTCGGTAACGAATAATGCCATTCGCATCGATCAAGAAGGTTTCTGGCGCACCATATACGCCCAGATCCATCCCAAGCATGCCGTTACCATCAAACAGGCTATGAACATAAGGGTTACCCAGTTCATTCAACCATTGCACCGCTTTTAAGCGATCATCTTTGTAGTTCAGGCCTACGATCTTCACACCATCAGCTGACAACTCATTTAGGTAAGAGTGCTCGGCATAACACGTTGGACACCAAGTTGCCCATACGTTTAGCAATAATGGCTCACCTTTGAAAATCCCTTGTTCGTACAACTTGCCTGCTTCAACTAAATCTTCCAACTTAAATTGAGGAACAGGTTTGCCTACTAAGACTGATTCCAATTTAGTGGGATCATCACCGCCAGCATTGCGCGTTAATTGAACAAGGAACATCACAACTAACCCAATAAACAGAGCTAGTGGGATAAATAAGACTTTTTTATTCATCAGTTCACCTCAGCTTCTTGAGCATCACTT
Source organism: Photobacterium sanguinicancri (assembly GCF_002265265.1). Taxonomy (GTDB): domain Bacteria; phylum Pseudomonadota; class Gammaproteobacteria; order Enterobacterales; family Vibrionaceae; genus Photobacterium; species Photobacterium sanguinicancri. The sequence continues at coordinate 61,838 of NZ_NOIF01000005.1, read as the reverse complement.
GATTCTGGTTGCTTCGCTTTTTTACGGAAACGGTAGCGCTTATCACTAATTGCAATTGCGCCGCCCAATGCCATTAAGGTTGCACCGAACCAAATCCAGTTCACAAATGGTTTGTAGTAAATACGTACCGCCCAAGCGCCGTCGTTACCCAGTTTCTCACCCATAGCAACATAAAGGTCGCGGGTAATACCACTGTCAATAGCAGCCTCGGTCATCATAGAACGCGCTACGCTGTAGAAACGTTTTTCTGCATGAAGTGTCGTTACACGTTTGCCCGATTTAGTAATGTTAAAGTCAGCAATATAACCGTCGTAGTTTGGACCGTCAGCATCGCGCACACCGGCGAAGTGGAAGTCGTAACCTTCAACGTTGATGGTTTCACCCGGCGCCATACGAACATCACGTTCTAGATCATAGTTAGACACAAGCGCGATACCAATAACGGTAACAGCCATACCTAAGTGACCTAATACCATAGCCCAATGGCTTCGGCCTAGCTTACCTAACCCCGTCATTAGACTATGGCGATGCGTTGCTCGCTCATAAACTTCATAACATTGCAGTGTAATAATCCAAACCGCCATCGCAACACCCAGTGCCGCCATCACTTGGAATTTATCGGTCAACAAGTAGATAGAGCCAATTGCAAACGGTACAGTGATCAAAGCTGAAATGATCATTGGTTTTTTAATACTCGACATCTGATCGCGTTTCCAGCGAACCAGTGGACCGATACCCAAAATGAAAGCAAATGGGATCATTAACCAAGTAAACAAGGTATTAAAGAATGGCGCACCGATAGATACCGAGCCCAAACCAATTTGTTTATGTACAAGCGGTAATAAAGTACCGATTAATACCACTAACAGGCCAGCAACTAACAATAAGTTATTCGCTAACAGTAGGTTTTCACGTGACAGCAAGCTGTAGTTACCACGAGAGCGAATTTGACCGCCACGCAGAGCGTAAAGCAGTAACGAGCCGCCAATAACAACAACCAAGAAACCTAAGATGAACATGCCACGTGCAGGGTCAGAAGCAAAGGCGTGAACCGAGACCAATACACCAGAACGCACAAGGAAAGTACCCAGTAAGCTCAGTGAAAATGCTGAGATGGCTAACAATACTGTCCAAGCTTTAAATGTACCGCGCTTTTCTGTCACAGATAGCGAGTGCATTAATGCCGTACCCGCAAGCCATGGCATAAATGAAGCATTTTCTACTGGATCCCAGAACCACCAGCCACCCCAGCCTAATTCATAGTAAGCCCACCATGAACCTAGTGCGATACCCAATGTTAGGAAAGACCATGCTGCGATTGTCCAAGGGCGAGACCAACGCGCCCAAGCCGTATCAAGACGGCCAGTCATTAGCGATGCAATCGCAAATGCAAACGCAACCGAGAAACCAACATAGCCCATGTAAAGCATTGGTGGGTGAATGATCAAACCAGGATCTTGTAGAAGCGGGTTAAGATCACGACCATCAACAGGGAAATAAGGAAGCGTACGCAGGAATGGGTTTGAGGTAACAATAATAAACAGTAGGAAGCCCACTGAAATCATTCCCATGACTGCCAATACGCGTGCTACAGATTCTAGCGGCATACCACGGCTAAAACGAGCGACAGCAGCAGCCCAACCCGCTTGGATTAATACCCAAAGCAGTAACGAACCTTCGTGTGCACCCCAAACTGCGGTTATACGGTAGTACCAAGGCAGTAAAGAGTTTGAGTTACTTGCAACATACGTGATCGTAAAATCGTTGCTATAAAATCCCCAACACAGGATAACAAACGAGATCATCAGCATACCAAACACACCATGTGTGAGTGGTCGTGCTGTCCGCATCATTGCCTGATTTCCGGTCGTTGCACCATAGAGTGGGTAAATGCTCGCAAGCACCGACAACCCTAGCGCAATGATCAGAGCAAAGTGCCCTATTTCAGCAATCATTGTGTACTACCTTGCGTTTGTTCTTTTGAATATTCAAGCGGTGCGTGTGTTTTTTCCATTGCTGCTGCAACTTCTGGCGGCATGTATTCTTCATCATGCTTCGCTAACACTTCATGCGCTTCAATCGTTGTTGCGTTAACTAACACACCTTGCGCTACAATACCCTGACCTTCACGGAACAAGTCAGGTAGGATGCCGTCATACGTAACGGTTACTGACGGGCCAATATCAGCCACATCAAAACTTACTTGTAACGACTGAGGGTCACGACTGACTGAACCTGCAACCACCATACCGCCAATACGTAAACGCTGCCCAACCTCTGGTTTTGTACCATCAGGTTTACCATTCACAAGTTCGGTCGGGGTATAGAACAAGTCCATATTTTGATTTAATGCATACAGCATTAAGCCAATAGTTGCACCGAGGCCAACGACTAACGCTAACACCAAGGTTAAGCGCTTTTTACGTCTCGGGTTCATAGTGTGTTCTCCAGTTTTTTCGCATCTTCAATACGCTGCTCACGCGCAATTTTATTTTTAAGCTCCGCCATTAAACGGCGCTTTTTTTGTAAGCTCGACAATAAAATCCAAAGCATCGCAAGGAAAGAGATACCGTAAGCGCTCCACACGTAAGAGGCATAACCCCCCATCGCTAAAAAGTCGCTAAATGATTCAAAATGCATACTTTCCTCACTTTACTAACTGACGGACCCAAGGGCGATGACTTTCACGCGCAATAATTTCACTGCGCAAACGCACCAAAGTAACCGCACAGAAGAAACAAGCAAAGCCAATAATGTTTAGCAATAAAGGCCACAGCATTGAACTGTCCATCGATGGCTTATCAAATTTGGTAATGGTCGCACCTTGGTGCAAGGTATTCCACCACTCGACTGAGAAGTGAATAATAGGCAGGTTAATCACACCAACAATCGCAAGAATACCCGCAGCTTTAGCCGCTGTTTTTTGATCATCAAATGCACTGTATAGTGCGATAACACCCAAGTATAAGAATAAAAGAATCAATTCAGAAGTCAGGCGAGCATCCCATACCCACCAAGCGCCCCACATAGGCTTACCCCAAATTGCCCCTGTAAGTAGTGCAATAAACGTAAACACAGCACCAATAGGTGCCATTGCCGCAGCAGCCATATCCGATAGGCGAATTTGCCATACTAAGCCAATAAAAGCGGCAATCGCCATCGACATGTATGCGCCCATCGACCATATAGCAGCCGGTACGTGCAGGTAAATAATACGGAAACTATCGCCTTGCTGATAATCACTTGGCGCGTAAGCCAGCCCCCAAACGGAACCTGCGATAATAGATATCAGTGCGATAGCGGAAAACCAAGGTAACAACTTGCCGCATAAGCGGTAGCAGTTTTCAGCTTTTGCGTAGGGATGTAGCCACTTCCACATAAATCAACTCTACTCAGTCTAAATGTAACAGTTATAAATATAATTATATTACTCACTGCAACCACAAAAGTTGCAATCAGTTCACGCTAATTCGAAGCGAGGCAGCAACCGCAAACGGTGATAACGTTGCTGATGCCACCAGCATGGCGCCCATTAAGGCTAATTGGCCATTGTATGGCATGCCTAGGCTCGCTGCATCAATCGCCGAGGTTGCAAATATAAGCACAGGAATATAAAGAGGCAATATGAGCAAACTCAATAAAACACCACCTTTACGTAATCCCACCGTTAATGCCACCCCAATCGCGCCTAGAAAACTCAACGTTGGTGTACCAATTAACAGGGTAAGCACAACGGCTTTCCATGTTGCCCAATCCAGCGACAATAAAATCGCAAGCAGAGGACTTATAATTAATAGTGGCACACCCGTCAGTAACCAATGCGCTAACATTTTCGCTAATGCCAACACAGGTAATGGCGTTGGCATCAACATCATTTGCTCTAATGAACCGTCGGCATAATCATCACGAAACAAACGCTCAAGTGATAACAGTGCTGCCAATAGTGCCGCAACCCACACAATGCCCGGTGCGATACGAGCAAGTAAATTAGGCTCAGGTCCGATCCCTAATGGAAATAAGGTAATAACGATAATGAAAAACCACAATGGGTTAAACACATCGGCCTGACGACGAAAGGCAATTAATAGCTCACGACGAATAACCTGAGAAATAGCATTCAACATTCGGCTTACTGCCCCAATTTTATTTTTCTTAGTTGATCACTGTCTGTAAACATATCTTGGTGCGTGGTCAACAATACGATGCCACCACGTTGCGCATGCGCTAAAAACAAACGCTCTAATACACGAACACCTTGTTTATCTATCGCGGTGAGTGGCTCATCAAGCACCCACAATCGATGATTACTTATCCATAACCTTGCAAGAGCAACACGTCGTTGCTGACCTGCAGATAATTGACCCGCCGGAACATCTTCACGCCCGGCTAAGCCCACATGGGCTAATGCTTGCCACAAGGCATCATCACCAAATACTTGCGCACTGCCGCCTAACGGTGACTCACCAACCTCAGTATGCATTGCTTGGAAAAAAGCTAAATTTTCAAATGCTGTCAGTTCGCGCTTTACACCGGTTTGATGCCCTAAAAAAAGCAACTCTTGATGATATTCTTCACGGGCACTCAGTATATCTTCCTGATTCCAGCATACTCGACCTTCATCGGTATTACCTAGCCCTGCGATGATACGGAGCAACGTAGTTTTACCCGCACCGTTATGGCCTTCGATTTGCACTAACTCACCGCTTTCAACGGTAAAACTTAAGTCATCGAACAGTACACGTTCATCACGAATACAGCTTAACTTTTCTACTGACAACATACGAAATGATGTATCCTAGGTGACACAATTAAGCACGCATATTACCACATCGGACGGACATATTGTTAGCGACCCGATTATCTAGATTAAGGGTGAAGGTAAGTATTTGTGAACCCCGTACACATCAACAAAACGTTAATGGCTATAGTAACTAGCGATAGACAAGTCAATACAGATAAAGTGCGATTAAATGGCCAAGTTGTTGATACAAGTCAATCAGTTAACACTAAAGTGGTAGAGCAGAACCCACATCAAAGGCTGCAAACTTTATTAACAAACCTGCCTGCACTGCAACGTTTTGTTGCACTTTTGTCATCGTTAAATACGACGTCGACTACGCCACAAAACTTTACTCAGCAAATACTCTCTCAGCTTCTTTTGCCGAATAATCAGGCAACTCTTATTCCTTGGTTACGCCAAGGGGCTGGGCAATCAGCCGTTCAAATGCTACTTCAACAATTAGCTATACCCAATAGTACGGTTTACCAGTGGCTATCCGATCTCTCACCCAGCGACCAAAATGACTTTAAAGCTTTACTTCGCTTAGCCGCAGAACAACGTGTAGCGCTTAATGCACAGCAAGATAGTGATATCCCGACAGTATTGCAGTTACACCTCGCGCAGGCACAAGGAAAAGAAATTAAACTACATGTCTGGAGAGACAAAGCGAAGAGTGGCTCACAAAAAAATGAGAAACAAGAAAGTTGGCATATTGACCTCACGCTTCCCATTGGTGGCAGTGAAACGTTAATCACCAAAGCCGTGTGGAAGAATCAGCAACTACATCTCCTTTTCAGTAGTACGTCAGCACAACTACTACAACGTACAGAGCTGCTAGCCCCTCACCTCACTCATCGAATGCAATCACTGGGTATAGCCACTTCAAATATGAGTTTCAAACAAGAAAGCAAAACGTTTGATAGCGAGCACAATACGACGTATACAGGACTGATCGCCAAAATATGAGCTATTCAAAACATGCTGTTGCATTACACTATGATGGCCGAACAGCACCACAAGTCACCAGCAAAGGGACAGAGCAGCTTGCCGAGCATATTATTGAGCAAGTTAAACAACAAGGCGGGTTAATTCACGAAGATCCCGTATTGCTGGAGTATTTAAACAAGCTTGAGGTCGGTGATACCATTCCAGAGCAACTCTACGTCATCATTGCAGAGCTTATTGCATTTTCATGGTTCATAAACGGAAAAACCCCGCCCGGATGGGAAGGGTCTGAAAACATCGATACTGTCGTGTAAACGACAGGTAGAATACTTAGCGGCGGCGAGTTTGTGATATTTGCTGTAATCGCATCAGCAATTCAGCTTCTGCTTTTGGCAAATCACACTCTTCCATCAACTCATTAATATCCGCACCAAGCTCAACCATTTTATTGGCTCGGCTATACAAGCGTCCATCAGGATCTTGCATTGATATTTCACTTTGACGATCAGCTAACATTTCTTGATGATCTGCTATTTCGGCCATTTTTTGGCTCATACCCATGGTACCTACACGCAGTTCATTGAACTGTTTAGTGAGGCTTTCATGTTGCTGACGTGCATTTTTTGCCACAAGCTCCATCGCCGAAAATTTAGCTTCTAAGGCTAAACGGGCTTTTCGCTCACGGCCAAGTAACACAAACAGTAAGATAAGCGCAATCAACGAGATACCAAGAGGTAACCATTGTATGACCAAATCAAGCATTATAGGTACGCCATCTCGTCCCATTCATCATCGTTAAGCAGCTTATTTAAATCCACTAGGATCAGCAGCTCACCGTCGCGGTTACTTACGCCTTGAATGAACTTAGCGCTTTCTTCAGTACCCACACTTGGAGTGGTGTCGATTTCTGAGCTACGTAAATAAACAACTTCTGCAACGCTATCAACCAAAATACCAATCACTTGTTTTTCGGCTTCAATAATAACGATACGGGTATTGTCTGAAATCTCACCCGGCATCAAGCCAAAGCGAGAACGAGTATCGATCACCGTTACAACATTACCACGTAGGTTGATAATACCAATCACGTAGTCTGGCGCACCTGGTACAGGTGCAATTTCAGAGTAACGCAGTACTTCGCGTACCTGCATTACGTTAATACCGTAAGTTTCATCTTCCAGTTGGAAAGTAACCCACTGTAATACTTGATCGCCGTCTTCTTTTTGAATTTCGGCTACACTCACCTGCGACATGCTGTTTCCTCTTGGGGCCTACTCACTGAATACCCTTAACATCAAGCCCTGCATTGAGCATTTTGATAAGTTCTTCGACGTGAATTAAAGCACACATTTTTTCTTTAACCATTCCAGCAAGCCAAGGTCGTTTTCCAACCTTTTCTCGCCAACGAATACTCTGTTTTGTTAAGGTTTCAGTACCGTGGAGCTTATCACATGCTAACCCCCACTTACTTTCACCCAACATGACGATATAGCGATAGTTCTCTTTATGTTCGTCAGAGCTTAACTTTTCTGGCATTACCCACCGTGCAGTATCAACAACATCATGCTGTAACTCACGGCTCGTTAATAAGCCAAGATACCACTCTGGTCGGCCTAACAAATGGTTTAACTCACCCATTTGATGAATACCGCCCAGTTCTGTTAACGACACAGCAAATGTCACCCCACAAGCTTCAAAAAAGAGCGCTTGAAACTCACTACCTAACTGCGATTCTGCAGTTTTCTCGGGTGGTATGTCACTGCCAACTTGTGTCGCTAGCTGAGATTCTACATTGTTATTAACACTTAAGTTCGCAACAGTGTCAGTCGCAACTGAAGGGGTTTCCTCCACTTGCTCGATAATTTCTGGCTCTGGCTCTGGCTCTGCAAGCATAACGTCATCTTGCGCTGCTGCAAGGAACTCTGCTTCGGTCACATTATCAATCAAGGCATCGCTGTCTTGTTGAATCGCAGTTTGCATACTCACCATTTGATCAAGCAGACGTTGTACGCCTTGCATATCAGGTTGAGTATGCTCCATGACGACTGGCGTAAATGACGCCAAATTACGGGCTTCTACACGCTGTACTGATGGCACCCAGTTAGATGCTTGTGACTGACAGTGTTGTGTCAGCGAAAATGATGAAACAAGTGATGGTGTTAAACCATCGACATTCACTTCTAAATTTACTGACGTCGAGTCATCGGCAAGCGATTGACTCGCCAATACTTCACCATCATCGTGGTGTGTATTGCTAGCTTGTGCATCTTCAGCGATCTTACCATGCGTACTGTGCGTCAGTTCAATCGTTGAAAAATCATAATCCGCATTTCGACTTGCCGACATTTCCAAGGCAAGATCATCGACAAAGTCATCTAAGCTATCGACCACTTGCGAATTATCTTCACTTTTTTGATCGTAATTAGTGAGTGAACCATCAACTTGAGCGGGTAACACAGATAAATCATCCGTCGGTTTGACCTCCCAGTCACCTAACCCAGGCTGTTGATCTACAACATCGTCACTTACACCAATATTATCTGATTCATCACTATCGGTTGCCGTAACATCAATATCTGCTGGCAGTTCAGTTAGTTGAGATTCGATCTCCCCACTTGTATCTGCCTCACTTTCAATCGTGCTTTCTGCTTCAAGCTCTTCTTCTGGCTCAATCAACAGATCGAAAAAGTAATCGTCCAGTGCTTGTTCACTGGATAATCGTTTTTTATCGCTCATCTTGTTCTAACCGCAGGAGATAATTTAATAATGTTTTATAGGCAAAGACACCACGGCAACTACGAGCAAAGTAGGATGGTGGCATATGCTTGATGCTGGCATCACGAAACTTAGTGTCAATTGGTACAGCGGATGCCCACACTTGATCAGGGAAACGCACCTTTAATTCTTGCAAGGTTTGCAAAGAAGCACGCGTTCGCTTGTCGTACATGGTTGGCACAATTGTGACCCTGAATCCGTTAGGCTGTGACTTTTGCATAATATGCAATGTACGCATCATGCGTTCAAGCCCTTTCATCGCCAGAAATTCGGTTTGTACCGGGATCAAAATACGATCACTGGCTGCTAACGCATTGACCATCATTACACCAAGGATCGGTGGACAATCGATCAGCACATAGTCGTAATCATCAACCAAACTGCGCAATGCTTTTTTCAGCACCAACCCCATACCACCACGGCTACCCATGACGCGATCTAATGTCGCTAGCGACATATGGGCAGGGATAATATCAATGCCCGGATAATTAGTCTGCATCACCAGTGGCATCACGGTGTTGCGGGTAATCTCCGTTAACTGAAACAAATCAAATAAGCTTGCAGGCACATGATCTGAATCGATGTTCAAATACGTGCTCAACGACGCATGGGGATCGGTATCAACCAACAACACACGTTTATTTCGCTCGCTGAGTAACCCAGCAAGCGCAACTGTTGTCGTTGTTTTACCAACACCACCTTTTTGGTTAGCAATGCTCCAGACTAACACGCGGTGCTCCTCACCCTAGTCCTAACTCGACTAAAATACGTTCAGATATACGCTCAAGCGGTAAGTCTTCCGTTGAGATGTTAGCTTTAGCAACCGCTTGTGGCATGCCGTAAACCACACAGCTTTCTTCGTCTTGTGCCCAAATAGTTGAGCCACCGCTTTTCAGCATACGACAACCTTCACGGCCATCAGCACCCATCCCCGTAAGGATCATCGATAGCACTTTATCTTGATAAATCTTCGCTGCAGAGCCAAAAGTAACATCAACACAAGGTTTGTAGTTCATGCGCTCACCGCCATCAATGATGCGAACGCGGGTTGAACCAGGACGACCTTCAAGCATCATTTGCATGCCACCTGGCGCTAGATAGGCCACGCCAGGTTTTAGTACGTCGCCATCAGCTGCTTCTTTGACTGAAATCTTACACAGATTATTCAAACGCGCTGCAAAAGCTGCAGTAAAAGTAGCAGGCATATGCTGCACTAGTACGATCGGTAATGGGAAATTGGCAGGCAGTTTAGTTAACACTTTCTGAAGCGCTACTGGACCACCGGTTGACGTACCAATCGCCATTAACTGATATTTTTTACCTGTTGCTTTAAAACGAGCAGCAACAGGTTTGATTGCAGGACGAGGGGCAACTGGCGTACGAGTTGCTGTCGCTGATGTTGCTGGACGCGTAGCTAAAGAACGTGCGCCATCACGTGAAACGGGGTCGCGCGGTGCGATTGTCGCCGTTGTAACGGGACGAACTGCAGTACGACGCATCATAACGCGCTTACGTGCAATTTCAATTACGCGTTTTTGTAATAAGCTCACAGCTTCATCACGATTACGCGCAATATCTTCAAACTTTTTAGGCAGGAAATCTAACGCACCGGCATCTAAAGCATCCAAGGTCGCTTTAGCACCATCATGTGTTAGTGATGAAAACATTAAGATTGGTGTCGGTGTGCTTTTCATAATTTCACGCACAGCCGTAATACCGTCCATCACCGGCATTTCGATATCCATGGTAATAACATCAGGACGAAGTTGCTTTGCAAGATCGACTGCTTCTTTACCATTTACAGCGTTACCAATTACTTCCAGTTGTGGATCTGAGTTTATAATTTCACTCACACGACGACGAAAAAAACTTGAGTCGTCCACTACCAATACTTTAATTGCCATCTACTTATTGTCCTGTTGCTCCGGATACCCGGAAAAAGAATTAGGAACAAATGCTCCTAATTCTTTTGATTTATTATTGTTTTATCTTAACGACCAGCGTAATGCTTCAGCAAATTTGGTACATCAAGAATCAGGGCAATATGACCATCACTGGTAATCGTTGCACCCGCCATACCTGGCGTACCTTGAAGCAACTCATCAAGCGGCTTAATAACCACTTCTTCTTGACCAATCAAAGTATCGACCACAAAACCAATACGCTGATGACCAAGCTGAACGATAACTACATGGCCGTGTTTACGTTCGCGTTTAGGTAAGCCAACACCACTCAACCAATCTTGGAGGTAGAACAGTGGGATAGCTTTATCACGCACAATCGTCGTTAACTGACCATCAACCACATTGGTCTTACGCAGATCAAGGTGGAAAATCTCGTTCACGCTGGCTAATGGCAATGCAAATGGCTGCTCAGCAACACCCACCATCAAGGTCGGTAGAATCGCTAACGTCAACGGTACTTTAATGTCAATACGGGTGCCTTTACCTAGCGCTGAATCGATAAAAATCGAGCCATTTAGCTGGTTGATACCCGTCTTAACAACATCCATCCCTACACCACGACCAGAAATGTCAGAAATTTCTTTTTTGGTCGAGAAACCAGGTGCAAAAATTAAGTTGTACGCTTCGTTGTCCGATATACGAGAAGCCGCATCGGCGTCCATCACACCACGTTCAACCGCAATCGAACGTAGTTTATCAGGATCCATACCGCCACCATCATCTTCGATGGTTAAGAGGATATGATCACCTTCTTGTGATGCTGAAAGCAGAACTGTCCCGGTTCGAGGTTTACCCGCTTTTTCACGTACATCTGGCATTTCAATGCCGTGGTCTACCGAGTTTCTCACTAAGTGGACCAATGGATCAGCAAGTGCTTCAACCAAGTTTTTATCAAGGTCGGTTTCTTCACCACGCGTTTCGAGCACGATATCTTTTTTCAAAGCACGTGCTAAATCGCGTACAACGCGCGGGAAACGGCCAAAGACTTTCTTTATCGGTTGCATACGCGTTTTCATTACCGCGCCTTGCAGATCAGCCGTGACTACATCTAAGTTAGCAACCGCTTTCGACATGTCTTCGTCGTTATTATTCAGACCTAAGCTAACCAGGCGGTTACGTACTAATACCAGCTCACCCACCATATTCATGATGGTATCTAGCGTTGATGTATCGACACGTACCGTTGCTTCTGCTTGTGCTTTAGCCTGCGCTGGTTTTGCTGGTGGCGCTTTACGTTCAGCCACTGGATTAGCTGCAGGTGCGGAGACCGCAACTGGCGCTGGCGTAGGTGCAACAGGTGCAGCAACAACTGGCTTAGCCACTGGAGCTGGAGCCGCAGCAACCGAAGCTGATGCAACAGGTGCAGGTGCAACAGGCGCATCATCTGCAATCATGTCAGCGATAGGCTTAGTGGCAAAATCGAGCTCATCAGGTGATGGACCTTTACCTGAACCATGAAGTTCATCCAGTAAACGCTCAAATTCATCGTCTGACATTAAGTCGTCATCGCCTGATGTTGCAGTAATTGACACTGCTGGCTTAGGCGCAACAACTGGCGCTTCAGCCACAGGAGCTGCTACTGGTGTATTCGAGCCTGGTGCTTTTCCTGAACCGTGAAGTTCATCCAGTAAGCGTTCAAATTCATCATCGGTAATATCACCGCTTTCTGCCTGAATTTGATTAACAATATTTTCGGCTACAGGTGCTGGTGCTGAAATAGCAGCGTCTGACGGGCTATTACCCACACCATGAAGTTCATCTAATAGACGATCAAACTCATCTTGAGTAATGTCATCAACTGAGTTACCAGCAATAATACTATCGCTTGGAATGGTTGATGCAGGTACTTCAATAGGCGCTTCGACTACAGGAGCAACAGGCTCTGGAGTTGCCACAGGTACAACAACGTCTTCCACAACAGGTGGATTCAGTTCAGCTTCCGTTGGCGGCTGGCTATAACGGTGAAGCGCTTCCAACAATGTTTGATTTGCTGGGTCCAATGGCTCGCGCGCTTGAACTTGGACAAACATGGCATTAATGGTATCTAACGCTTCTAAAATCACGTCCATCAGTTCAGATGTAACTTGACGCTTACCGGTGCGAAGTAAATCAAAGATATTCTCAGCACCATGACAAGCATCAACAAGCTCAGCCAATGATAAGAAACCGGCACCACCTTTTACGGTGTGAAAACCGCGAAAAATCGCGTTTAGAAGTTCACCGTCATCTGGACTACGTTCTAGCTCCACAAGCTGCTCCGAAAGCAACTCTAGGATTTCTCCTGCTTCAATAAGGAAATCCTGCAGGATATCTTCATCTAAATCAAAGCTCATATAATTCCCCTAAAATCCAAGGCTCGACAGCAAATCATCAACATCATCTTGTGAAGACATTACATCTACACGTTCTTCGCTGTTGATAATTGGCCCTTCTGGGGCAATAGTTTGTGCTTCCGTTAGGGCTTCAGCTTTGTCATCTTGTTCCATGTCAAAGGCTTTCAGGATATCAACTAACTGATCTTCCACTTCATGGACGAGCTCAATCACACGGCGAATAATCTGCCCGGTGAGATCCTGAAAGTCTTGCGCCATTAAGATTTCTGTCAGTTGACTACGAAGTTCACCGCTATCGCCTTCAACTTGCGTTAGCAATCCATCAATGTTGTGGCAAAGCGTTTTAAACTCGTGCAGCTCGATCTTACCTACCATTAGTCGCTTCCACTGAGGCTGAACTAATAGCAAGTTATCGTGCAACTTATCCGCAATAGGTAAAGTATTTTCTACTGCATCCATCGTTTTATTTGCCGCCTCTTCAGTGCGGTCAATAACATACGATAAACGCCCTCTCGCATCTGGAATTTCAGTTTTAGCAAGATCACAAATACGCGGGTCAAGACGGAAATTCTGCAACGAATCATGCAATTGACGGGTCAATTTCCCAACTTCGTCATACATTGGATCGCGGCTTTCATTAACGGCAGATAAAACGAGTTGATTCGCTTCATCTTGTTGTCCGTCTTCAAGCAGGCTGACAAGCTGTTTCGCTTGAGCAAGTGTTATCATTATTATGTTTACCTGTTAGCGTCTGACAGACAGCATTACTGCATACGTTCGAAAATTTTATCCAATTTTTCTTTAAGCGTTGCTGCAGTAAATGGCTTAACAATGTAACCATTAACACCGGCTTGAGCGGCTTCAATGATCTGCTCGCGTTTTGCTTCCGCGGTGATCATTAAGACAGGCAGATGCTTCAATTCATCATCAACACGGATGTGTTTAAGTAGATCAATCCCTTGCATGCCAGGCATGTTCCAGTCAGTCACTACGAAATCAAAACCACCTTTTTTGAGCATAGGTAATGCGGTCAATCCATCATCCGCCTCTTGGGTGTTATTAAAGCCCAAGTCACGTAAAAGGTTTTTAACGATGCGGCGCATTGTTGAGAAGTCATCAACAATGAGGATTTTCATATTTTTGTTCAAAGTTGCCTCCACTGAGGTCACAGTGTTTTTATAATATTCTAATTTTTACGCAGTCCAAGCTGTGAGCTTAGCGCGCAAGCGTTGCATAGCCTGACTATGAATCTGACACACTCGGGATTCACTAACCCCAATAACAGCACCGATCTCTTTTAAGTTGAGTTCTTCATCATAATAGAGCGACAGTACTAGTGCTTCACGTTCAGGCAAGGTTTTAATGGCTTCAGCCAATGAATGACGGAAATTATCATCCACAACACCTTGAAAGGGAAGATTTTCCTCAAGCGATTCCTCGTTGGCAATCGCATCTTCTGTCACACCAAGATCATCCATACCTATCAAGCGACCACAATTTACATCATTTAAAGCCTGATAGTATTGATCCAGTGTCATTTCGAGATGTGTCGCAATTTCCTGATCGTTCGGGTCGCGACCTAGCTCTCCTTCAAGCACCGAGATTGCTTCGGTGATACGTCGGCTATTTTTATAAACCGAACGTGGCACCCAATCCCCACGGCGAATGTCATCAAGCATTGCGCCCCGAATACGAATTCCAGCAAATGTTTCAAAACTCGCCCCTTTTGTTGGGTCATAGTTTTGTTGTGCCTCAAGCAGGCCAATCATGCCTGCTTGAATTAAATCTTCAACTTGCACACTGGGAGGAAGCCGCCCCATTAAGTGATGTGCAATCCGCTTAACCAAGGCCGAATAGCGCATTACGAACGCTTGCGGGCTCTCTTGGTAACGGCCATAGGTTAACGCTTTATTCACCGATAGGTACCTCTGTTGGCGTTGGTTTCACTAATAACCGCTCAACAAAGAACTCAAGGTGGCCACCAGCACTGGTTGGTACTGGCCAAGTAAGCGCTTTGTTCGCCAGTGAATTTAACGCTAATGCTGCAGGACTTTTAGGGTAAGCTTCAACCACAATTTTTTGACGCTTTACAGCCTGACGAACTTTATCGTCCAGTGGCACGCAAGCAACCAACTCGAGGTTTGCACTTAAAAAGCGTTCAGTAACACGGGTTAGCTTGGCATATAATTCTCGCCCTTCACGGTAACTGCGTACCATGTTGGCAACAATTTTGAAGCGCTGCACATCGTATTCTCGGCTCAGGATTTTAATCAGCGCATAAGCATCGGTAATGGATGTTGGCTCATCACAAACAACGACTAGCACTTCTTGTGCTGCTCGCGAGAAGCTCAATACCATGTCTGAAATACCCGCTGCGGTATCCACCAACAACACATCGACGTCATCATTCAAGCTACCGAATGCACGAATTAACCCAGCATGCTGTGCAGGGCTTAATTCTGCCATGTTTTGGGTACCTGACGATGCGGGAATAATTTTCACACCGTATGGACCTTCTACAATAATATCTTGTAGATCACACAGGCCAGCTAGCACATGAGACAAGTTTCTGCCTGCACGTAAACCTAGCATGATATCAACGTTAGCCAGCCCCAAGTCGGCATCCAATACCATGACTCTTTTACCTTGGCGGGCCATTGAGATTGCCATGTTGAGCGTGACGTTAGTTTTACCTACTCCACCTTTACCGCCGGTAACAGTAATAACTTTGGTAGAAGACAGTTTAGTCATACGGCGTAAGCCGCTCGCTTGATCGTGCATCATGTTCTCAATCATAAAAATCCGCCGCCTGGTTTTCTGAATTGTCGCTACTCCAGAAGTGAGGTTGCTGACTAATTTCTTGTTCTAATAGTTCGTTGGCTCGTGCGACCAAAAATTTGCCTGTGGCAACTTTTATGTCTTCTGGCACACGCTGACCATCGGCCAAATACGCAATAGGGAGTGCATTCTCTATGGTTACACACATCACCTCACCCAAACTTAATGCTTCATCAAGTTTGGTTAACACACAACCAGATAACGGTATACGACGGAAATGTTCAATCGTTTCATGTAATACTCGACGCTGTGCCGTTGAAGGTAATACCAACAAACTGCGGATTTGAGCGCCACTGTTTTGCATGAGTGTATCAAGCTGTTCTGACAGGCGAATATCGCGCTGTCCCATCCCTGCTGTATCTAATAAAACTAATCGTCGATGCCGTAACTGATGAAGTATATCGGCCAGTTCTTCCGCATCTTTAGCAACTCTTACCGGACAGCCTAAAATTCGACCATAAGTAGATAATTGCTCGTGCGCACCAATACGATAAGTATCGGTTGTCACCAGTGCGATCTCTTCTGGGCCGTAGTCCATTGCGGCACGTGCGGCTAACTTCGCGATGGTCGTGGTTTTTCCTACCCCTGTAGGGCCTAATAAAGCGACCACCCCACCCGTTTCTAAAATACAGTCATCGGTGGTAATAATTTGATCGGCTAATAAACCGAGTAATGCGGGCCAAGCTTCATGAGCTGGCACGTCTTCTGGGATGTAACAAGCAAGCTGATCACTCAGTTCTGGTGATAGGCCCATTTTCTCTAAGCGTTTAATCATCATGGCGCGCATTGGCTCACGACGTTCAACCTCTTGCCACATCAAGCCTGATAATTGGTGCTCTAACAAACGGCGAATCGAAGCCATTTCACTGCGCATCGCATCAATATCTTCAGGGCGTGATGGCGATTTAGAATCATAACGTGATGGGTCTAAACGGTTGTTACGCTCCCCCATCGGTGAACGCGATGCCGTATTATTTTGACCGCCTTGGTAACCACTACGCTGATTGTGGCCCCAATCAGGCTTATCATCATAATTTTGAGAATTTGGGCGCTGGTAATTACCAATATCTAATGCATGTTTGGCTGGTTGGCGTTTACCTAAGCCACCATTAGCATGGCCGCTATTAGCTTGAGAACCATAACCATTAGAGCCTGACTGCTCACGCATGCCTACATTATTACGACTTTGCATCGGTTGACGGGCATGTTGTGGCTGCTCATGTCGTTGGCGTGACGGTTGTTCTTCACGGTCATAACCGTAATCACGTCCACCGTTGCTGTGCTTAGATTGGCGCTTTAATAACGCAGATAATGAATCTTCTTCGCTGCGGTTTTCCGCTGAAGATTCATTATGGCCTTGATAATTCTGTAGCATGCTGGCGAATCGGCTACCTGCCGATTGTTTAAGCTGTACTTTATCATCAGCCAATTTACGCTTCGCTTGACCTAAGCGATTCGCTAACTCATCACGGGCAGGAGACGGTGGCGGCGGCTGATTGCCAGAGTCAGTGTCAACTGCGGCAACAATCTCCACTCCGCCAGTGACTTTTTTATTCGACATGATCACCGCATCTGAACCAAGTTCTTCCTTCACTTGGCTCAATGCTGTTCGCATATCTTTTGCAAAAAATCGTTTAATCTTCAATCTAATATTCCCGTCAAATGGCGCTTTACCACATTGTCAGACTCATTAAGCCAGCCTCAGGCTGGCTTGATAAAATTGTTACTAGACCCCTATCGGTAACACACAGAACTATAATGTATTACAGGGTTAATTCCCCACGGCGTTTACAATTCGAATTTGCTTTTCATCTGGCACTTCTTGGTAAGAAAGCACCCGTAAACTTGGGATGGTATTCTTTACGAACTTCGCGAGAGTTGAACGTAGTACACCTGATGTCAGCAGTACTGCGGGCTCCCCTTTCAGCTCTTGCTGTTGGGTGGCTTCTGCTAACGAGCGCTGTAATCGCTCGGCCAAACCAGGTTCAATACCTGTAGACTCACCACCCGCAGATTGCATTGTTTGATGCAATATTTGTTCCAACTCTGGAACCAAAGTAATAACAGGCAACTCTGGCTCTATACCGTTGATTTCTTGAACAATTAGTCGTTTTAATGAAATACGAACAGCTGCCGTTAATATGTCAGGATCTTGACTCTTGGGTGCGTACTCGGACAAAGTCTGAACAATCGTTCGAATATCACGGATTGGAATGCTTTCATTAAGCAAGTTCTGCATCACTTTAACAACCACACCAAGCGATATTTGATCCGGCACAAAGCCTTCCACCAATTTAGGTGTGGACTGCCCTAGCATCTCAAGTAAGTTCTGGACTTCTTCATGGCCGAGCAATTGTGCGGCACTATTTGTGAGGATCTGACTAAGGTGCGTTGCAAGTACTGTCGCAGAGTCCACCACGGTATAACCTAACGCTTGGGCATGTTCCCGCTGAGACTCCATAATCCACACGGCTTCTAAACCAAAAGCAGGGTCAGTGGTGACTTCACCATCAATAGAACCAAAGACTTGGCCTGGGTTAATGGCTAATTCCATGTTGTGGTGAATATTGGCCTCACCACAAGCAACCCCCATCAAACTGATGCGGTAACTGTTAGGCGGCAGTTCTAAATTATCGCGAATATGAACAGGTGGAACTAAGAAGCCAAAATCTTGAGAAAGCTTCTTACGTACCCCTTTAACACGGTCAAGTAGCTCACCGCCCTGCTCTTTATCAACCATAGGTATCAAGCGATAACCAACCTCAAGGCCAATAATATCAACAGGTTGAACATCATCCCACGACAACTCTTTCTGTTTTGGTGCCGCAGCAAGTTCGGTGGATGCCTCATCCTTTTCAACCAACGCCGCCGCTTGTTCTTTTTTCACTCGCCAATAAGCCATCAATCCAATCAAGGCAGCTAGTAGCAGAAAAGGAACATGTGGCATCCCCGGCACAATCCCCATCACAAACAAAATGCCACCAGTGATAATTAAAGCTTGCGGGTTATTGAATAACTGGAAGTAAAGCTGCTGCCCCATATCTTCGTCAGTATTTTGACGGGTCACCATCATGGCAGCGCCAATCGACAATAACAATGACGGAATTTGAGCAACCAGGCCATCACCTATGGTCAGTAAGCTATAGATTTCGAGCGCTTCACCAAACGCTAGGCCATGCTGACCCATGCCGATCACCAAACCGCCGATAATGTTGATACACAAAATCAAGATACCAGCGATGGCATCACCTTTGACGAACTTCGAGGCACCATCCATCGAACCATAGAAGTCAGCTTCTTTCGTCACTTCACTACGGCGAGTTCGCGCTTGGTCCTGATCGATCAAACCTGCGTTCAAATCGGCATCAATTGCCATTTGTTTACCGGGTAATGCATCAAGGGTAAAACGGGCACTTACTTCCGAAATACGGCCAGCACCTTTGGTTACAACCATGAAGTTGATGATCATCAAAATCAGGAAGACCACTAAACCAACCGCATAGTTACCGCCAATAACAACAGAACCAAAAGCATCAATAACCTGGCCAGCAGCCGCCGAGCCCTCATGGCCATAAAGCAACACCACACGCGTAGAAGCTACGTTCAATGCCAATCGTAATAATGTGGCAATCAGTAGCACCGTAGGAAATGCCGCAAAATCCAGTGGGCGGCGGGTATAGATGGTGACAAGCAATACCACCATCGATAATGCGATATTAAAAGAAAACGCCATATCCAACAGAATCGGAGGCATTGGCAAGATGATCATCGCGAGCGTTGCTAACACCATAACGGGTGCGCCAATGGCAGGCATTGCTTTTAAACGAGACAGCGGTAATTTCGCCGCTAAAGACGTTAGAAGTTTCATTAAATCGCTATTAATAATGTCGCATAGGAAATTGGAATAATAATTGTCAGGCTATTTTAAGGCTTTCGTCTTAAAAACGAAACACCAAAGCAACAATCATGCCCAATCGATCGTCATTTTTTTGACAGAAAACATAATTTGAAGCAGCTCACAGTATAACAATTGGTGATGCAAATATGTACAATTTAATATTGAACAACTCGCATTGTTTTATGTTTATGCTATTGATGCCGAGAGATTTACAGAAGGCTTTAGTAACGAAGTTCAGTCGGAATATTATTTGCCTCTTTTGAAAGTACGGGCTTTTTACCTTGCCCTTTTCGATACTGTTTCAACTGATAAACATAAGCAAGCACCTGAGCAACCGCGATAAATAATCCATCCGGTATTTGTTGTTCTAGTTCCGTGGTGTGATAAATCGCTCGTGCTAAAGGAGGCGATGGGACGATATCAATTTTATGCTTATTGGCAACTTCTCTAATTTTAAGAGCTAAATGATCGGTTCCCTTCGCGATGACCACAGGTGCACCATCTAACTCAGTGTTATATCGCAATGCCACCGAGAAGTGTTCCGGGTTTGTTATCACCACATCAGCTTCAGGCACGTCAGCCATCATTCGACGCTGAGCCATCTCCCGCTGAAGCATACGAATACGCCCTTTAACTTCAGGTTTACCTTCACTGTCTTTATATTCATCCTTTATTTCTTGTTTCGTCATTTTTAGCTGTTCGTTGTGTTGCCAAATTTGATAAGGCACATCAATGGCGACGACCACCAGCAAAGAACAACAAATCAATAGCACGAAGTCCATTAAGAGTTGCAAAGCATGATAGAAATTATTAGGGAATAACTCTGTACTAATCAAAAACAAATCATTAATACTGCTGTACATCAAATACAGCGCAACCCCTGCTACCAGCAGCACTTTAAGGATCGATTTGATCAGCTCAACCCAACTCTGAAGGCCAAACATTCGCTTGAAGCCGCTCAGTGGGCTCATTTTTGATAACTTGGGACGCGCCGCTTCCGCAGAAAAGCTCACTCCCCCTAATGCAGATGCTCCAATTAAGGCGCAGACAAACAAAAAAGCCAAGACAATAAACAACGGCATAGCAATGTGCTTGAGAGATACGAAGATCATCGCAAACAATTTACTGACATCGAAGATTTCTTCACGAGACAGGGTGAACATTTTTGTCATAATGGCAATCAAGCCATGTGCTAGCGACTCGCCAAACCACATCAGTGATACAGCACCTGCCACTAATACGGCAACGGAAGCTAATTCTCTTGAGCGCGGTACTTGACCTTTTTCTCGCGCCTGCTCAAGCCTTCGGGGCGTGGCCTCTTCGGTACGTTCCTGACCGTCAGAATCTGACATCTCTGCTTCTAACCTACTGGATTAACAATCTAAACGGATCAGGCTACAAACCTGGTCAACACCAAGCTGCCACTGATACTCATAGTGTGGCAACATCCCTAAGACTAAGAACCAAGCAATGGTTAAGCCCAGCAATAACGCAAAAGAAAAACCTAATGCAAAAATGTTTAACTGTGGTGCAGCACGCGTCATAACACCAAAGGCTAAATTCACTGTCATTAGGGCGATAATCCCAGCTAATGCCATGTTCAGTGCCGCTTTAAACATTAAACCAAACCAACCAGCGAGCTGATAATAATCCCCCGCTTCCAACATCCCTTTCCCGATAGGCAAGGTCGTGAAGCTCATGATCACCATTTGTAGCATCACTAAATGGCCGTCAGTCGACAAGAACAGCATGAGTGCAAACATCATGAATAACTGACCAAGCACGGGCGTATTTTGACCGTTTGCCGGATCGACCATAGATGCAAAACCCAAACTCGATTGCATACCTAGAATCTGGCCAAGTAAGACAAAGGTTTGGCTTACAAACTGAGTCACAAATCCCATTGAAACACCAATAATGACTTGCTGGGCAATGATCAGAAAACCTTGAAAAGACATGACTTCAATATCTTGCGGAACGGCAGGTAATGCAGGCATCACCGCTATCGTAATAGTCACCGCAAGATATAAACGAATCTTAGGTGAAACAAAGCGCGCGCCAAAAAACGTCATCGACATTAACATCGATGAGATGCGGATAAATGGCCAAAAATAATTCGCCATCCAATCGAGGATCATTGTCGCTGGATAGTGCATCGTTTACGCGTGTTCCATTGTCATAATTTGAGTCACTAATAGAGTAACTGCGGGATCCGCTCAATCACGCGGAAAAAATAGTCCATGAGCATGGTTGTCATCGCATGCCCAAAGAGCATTAATGCTAACAAAGTGGCAATCAAACGAGGCAAGAAGCTCAAGGTTTGTTCGTTGATTGAGGTTGCGGCTTGAAAAACAGCAACAACCAAGCCCACCAATAGGCCCGGTATTACAATCATGCATACCATGATTAAAACCATGTAGAGTGCATCTTGGAATATTTCGACAAAAGCTTCAGGTGTCATGCGTACTCTCTACTGGCTAAGTGCCAAAACTGCCCGCGAGCGTTGACAGGATCAAGTTCCAACCGTCGACCAATACAAACAGCATGAGTTTAAACGGCAAAGAGACAATCATAGGTGATAGCATCATCATACCCATGGCCATCAAGACGGAAGCAACAACAAGGTCAATAATCAAAAATGGTAAAAACAACATGAAACCAATTTGGAATGCGGTTTTTAGCTCTGACGTAATGAACGCAGGGATCAAGACTGTCATCGGCACTTCTTGTGGATCTGTCGCCGATGAGCCAGACATATTGACGAAGCTTTCAAGATCTTTCACCCGAGTTTGCTTCAACATAAACTGACGCAGTGGATCTTGTGCAGCAGTAAATGCTTGTTCTGCATTTATTTCTTCATTGATGTACGGCTGAACAGCTTGGGTATTTATTTTATCGATCACTGGTGACATAACATAAAATGTCATGAACAATGCGATGCCAATAATCACCTGATTCGATGGCGTCTGTTGCAAACCCATGGCTTGACGCAAGATAGACATGACTACCACGATACGGGTAAACGAGGTCATCAAAATAATGATAGCGGGTAAAAAACCCAGTGCTGTCATCAAGCCCAGTATTTGCAAAGTGACCGAGTAATCTTCCGTACCGTCAGGGTTCACGCTAACGGAAAAAGCAGGAATCCCCGTGCCATTTCGCTTAGCCACCATATGCGATGCACCTTGCTCGCTTTGCATAGCTTGCTCAGTGACACTTACCGTACCATTTTCTACGGATGCCCATGCTGAAACACTGAAAAAGAAAGTACACGCTGCCAACAATGCAGCCACTAGGCTATTTTTTATCATTTCGTTTTAGCGTCGTTTTTTAATATTTTGCCCAGTTGACTAGCAAACTCGGGACGAGTAACCACAGGCTCTGGAAGTGGTTGTTCCAACTTATTCAGTAACGAAATATTATGCTGAGTCACCCCAACTAATAGCTGCTCATCACCGACCTGTAGCAACAAAATACGTTCTTTTTGTCCCACTGTTAGCTGCTTAACAATTTTCATATTGTTATCGCCTTGGATCGAAGGCAAACGTAAGCGTTTTAGTAGCCAACCTAGCACTAAAATCAACATAATGACTAACAGCAGTGATGCTAATGTCGTCGCAAGATTCACTTCTGGTGGGGCTGCCATTGCTGGTAAAGATAAGCTAGCAAGTAGCACTGAAAGCAGTATTTTCGTCATTCGCAGGTCAACCATTTTACTCAATTTACGCCACAGCATTAACGTAGTTTCTTAATACGTTCAGTTTGACTGATGACATCAGTAAGACGAATACCAAATTTATCATTCACCACGACCACTTCACCGTGTGCAATCAATGTGCCGTTTACCATCACATCCAAAGACTCACCAGCGATACGATCCAATTCCACCACTGAACCTTGGTTTAATTGCAGTAAGTTACGAATACTAATCTGGGTGCGACCGACTTCCATTGAGATAGTCACCGGAATATCCATGATGCTATCAAGCTTACGGCGTTCATCTTCCGTAATTGGTGTACTCTCGTCAGTTAACTCTTCAAGTGGCGCAGCCTGTACTGTTTCGTCGTCAGCTTGCTCCGCAAGCGCTGCAGCCCAGTCATCTGCGATTTGTTGATCATTTTGAGACATGATTACACCTATCGTTAGTCTTCATTATTAATTTCCATCAACGCGGTACCAAGTGCATCACGATCAAGGAAAGCCAGATCAGTTTTCACCATATCTGGTCGTTTTAGTTTTTCGGTAATTTTTAACGCGACGTTATCGCCTGATTTACCCATTTTTGCGCGATATGTTGGTAGATCTTCAACAAACACAGTTGCCGCTTCTGGCATATCAATTGGGATCACATCACCCGTTTGCAGTTCCATCAAATCACGCAGTGACAAATTCACATCCAATAATTTGGCACGCATATTCACTGGTACGTCCATGATTTCATCACGCAATGCTTTACTCCAGCGAACATCAGTATCCATTTTGTCGGATTGCACACCCGCATCCAACAATTCACGAATAGGCTCAACCATGGAGTATGGCATGACCACGTGAAAATCACCGCCACCGCCATCCACTTCAATATGGAACGAACTCACTACGATCACTTCAGTTGGGCTGACAATGTTCGCCATGGTTGGGTTAACTTCAGAATCGAGATACTCAAACTCAACCCCCATTACTGGCGACCATGCCTCGCGGTAATCTTCAAATACGAGTTTCAATAGCATTTGAACAATACGGCGCTCGGTAGGGGTAAATTCACGCCCTTCAATTTTTGCGTGGAAACGTCCATCCCCACCAAAGAAGTTTTCTACCAAGATGAAAACTAAACGCGCTTCCATGGTAATCAGTCCTGTCCCTTTTAGCGGACGAAAGCGAACCATGTTCAAACTGGTTGGAACGTATAAGGTGTTTTGGTATTCACCAAATTTGATCATTTGCACGCCATTGATCGACACTTCAGCCGTTTTACGCAGCATATTAAACAAGCTAATACGCATATGTCGGGCGAAGCGTTCATTGATCAACTCAAGCGTAGGCATCCGCCCACGAACAATACGATCTTGCGATGAAAAATCGAACGTCGTGGCATTGGAGGAGCCACCATCGTCTAGATCATCATCATCTTCTACGTCATCAACACCATGTAAGAGCGCATCAATTTCGTCTTGGGTTAATAGATCACTCACATTGAACCTATTGCATTACAAAGCCAGTAAATAAAACACGCTCGACCACTTGTCGGCCCGAGACTTTTTGCAGCGCACCTTGCACAGATTCGCGCGCTTTTTCACGTAATTCAACGCGACCATTTGGCGTGCGTAATTCTTCTACTGTCGCAGCACCGAATGTCTGCAACAGGGTACTTTCAATCAAAGGAACATGTTGTTTAGCGGTTGATTCATTATCGTCACCTCGCACCATTAATTGCACTTTAACTTGAACAAGGCGATCACGCTTATCACCTGTCACATTAAAGATAAAAGGCTGTGGCAAAGTCACGTAATACGCAGGCTCAGTTTTTGTCGCTTGTGCTGGAGTATTAACTGACTCAACGGCAGCAGGCGTATCATCGCCCATCATGAACCATGCAGCGGCACCACCACCGAGAAGAAGAACAACTACAGCCACTATAATGATAATGAGCTTCTTCTTTTTGCCCGTTTCTTGTAACTCGTCCGCCATGCTTCCTCTTTTATTCTTTATTAAACCTAAGCCAATCCATTACGCCTATTGTCGTGTATTTTTCAGCTTAAGCATAGTAATCGACACGATCGTTTGATGGTGTTGCATACATTTCTAGCGATTGTCCGTCACCCGCACCCCAATGCCCATCACCTTGACCATGTCCTTGGCCTGATGTGCCGCCACGCTGCTGTCCACCATTTGAGCCATCTTGCCCATTGGTGTGTTGGCCTTGCTGACCAGCGAAAGCTTGTCCGCCTGACTGCTGACGGCTGGTGTCTTGTTGCACCGAGGTTTGTGCTAGCTGCATACCTTGCTGGTGAAGTAACTCACGCAAACGCGGCATAGAATGCTCCAATAACTCACGGGTTTGTGCATTCGCTGCTGTAAATTGAACCGATGCCTGATCTTGATTCATAGATAATTTGATTTGTACTTTACCCAACTCTGGCGGGTCTAACCGAATATCAACATGCTTTAAATTTTTCGACAGCATGATATTCACTTTTTCGGCCAACTCATCACCACCGTGATCTTTGGTTAACTGAATGGGGGTTTGAGCTTGTGCCAATGCATCCGCTTTTGCTGCTTGCTGCATGGTCAGGCTTCCCGCGGTCACGTTATTCGTTATTGCCGCGGCTGACTCATTTGCTTGTATATTTGCTGTTGAGTCTTGTTGTCCATCAGCTGTATTGGCAACAATCGCCCCTCCTGCCAACATTGCCGCAGCGTGATCCATTTCTTGGCTTGAACCATCCGTTGGCGTTACAGCTTCAGCGCCGATACCTATACCAGTACTGACTCCTGCACTGACTCCGACAGCAAGACCACCCGCTAAGTTCGCGCTTGATACGCCACCAGCGTCCATCGTGCTTGGGGCCATAACTGCACTGGAAGACCATGGAATATGTGCCGTACCCGCCGATGGAGTACTCGCTGTTGTACCATTCGCTAACACCGCAGCACCGCTCGCTTTTCCTGATACCTGTTCTGTTGTGGTATCACTCGCGTCGGTAATAACAGGCTCACCGTTTACATTATTGGTCGCAGCAACACCAATGGCACCAGATGCCGCGACAGCTTGGCTTGCCTCTGTCGCCCCTGAAGCCGTTCCATTCACAACTGCTTCCGCTTCACTGCTGGTCACGGAGGCATCACCCACATTTGCGGCTGTTACGTTACTATTCACTGCTGAGGAGTTAAAGACATGCGCTAGTGATTCTGTATCTGCAGCTTCTGTTTGGCCTTGCAATTCAGCGCTATCAACAGAAGTACCAATAGAACCATTAATTGGGGCATCAATAGCACCATCAACAGGAGCTTCGCCTAGCGATTGGCCAGCAACTAATGCCGTACCAACTGGCAAGGAGTTGCCATCAACATCATTTGCTGAAGGCTGATTTGGGGTATTTAACTCTTTTGCTGACAACTGCTTATTCGCTGCATCCATCTGATTTAAAAAGGCTTCCCCTTCTGTCATTGTCTGCTGCTTTGCTTGGCTTAGTGGTATATTCTCTACCGTACTAACTTTGGTATTGCCAGCCTGACCAGAAGTAACTGCCTCAACTTGTAGCACATCATCAGAAATATCGTCATTACTATCTGTATCAATAACTTGCTGAACAGATGTGACGGCTTTAGCCTCATCTTTGGCTGCAAGTTCGCCATCAATTTGCCCTAATTCAAGGTCGGCACTCTTAGCTACGGTTTCAGCAGACTCGACTGAATCATCAGACGTCAGTTTCTCGCCACTGCTCTTTACCGCATGTTCAGAAGTATCAGAAACAGCGTCACCACTACTTAGTTGTTTTTTTAATGCTGACGGTGACGACGACGCACTAGCTTGTTGTAATTCTTCGGAAAAATCACTTCCACCTTCAGTATCTGAAGATGCTGGATTCGCCCCATTAGGCGCAGCTTTAGAAACAGAAGAAAAATTAAAAGGCATTAAGCTAGACAGGCTCATAAACACTCATCAACAAGAAAAAAAGCACGGTACAATGAATGCAAATACCATGCAATAATCAAGCCACTATGAATGATGCTCTTAATCGTCTATTCAAGCTATACACTCAACTCGTGATGATCAGCGTAAATGGCGACGAGCAAATTGTAAGGTTGAAAATTCATCCATCATTTTTTGCTCTTGTTTATCCAACATCTGTTGGCGTTCGGTTTGCTTTTTTTCTAGTAGCCACTCAATGGAGCGGCGCTTTTTTCTGACCTCTTGCCAGTATTCACTACAAGCATTCACTTGTTCGTCAAATTGCGCCCCTGCCATTCTCTGCTTCGCCAACGTTTCATCAAGCTGAGTAAGGAATTTTTGTAA
Organism: Photobacterium sanguinicancri; assembly: GCF_002265265.1. Classification (GTDB taxonomy): domain Bacteria; phylum Pseudomonadota; class Gammaproteobacteria; order Enterobacterales; family Vibrionaceae; genus Photobacterium; species Photobacterium sanguinicancri. Next base: position 34,291 of record NZ_NOIF01000005.1, on the reverse strand, counting down.
GTGATTATAATTACTAGCGGTTAGGCCAGCCTGGCCTCGGCTGGAGAGTTGCTTACAATAATCTAAGCGATATTGTTCAATTTGTTGAAGTTGAACTAAATAGTTATCACGCTCATTACGGGCGTTATTTAGCGCTAAAGAAGCTTGGTGCTCATCCTCTTTGGCGCGTTCTAGGATAAGTTGTAAGGCACTGTTAGGCATAAACGATCAATTTTAAAATTATCCGCTGAGAGTACTTCTGAGCATATTGACACACATTTGGTACGGTACAGATTCTTTCATCTGCTGCTGCAAGTACATATCGAGTTTGGGCTTCAACAAGAAAGCTTGGTCAATGGCGGGATCAGTACCCGGTTTGTAAGCCCCTATCGACACTAAATCCTGGTTTTTACGGCAAATCGATAACACTTGGCGAACAGCTTTTGACATCAACATGTGCTCGTCATCGACAATGGCTGGCATAACACGGCTCACCGAACGCTCAACGTCAATCGCAGGGTAATGCCCTGCATCGGCCATTTCACGGGACAGTACTATGTGACCATCCAAAATCGCTCGCGAAGCATCGGCGATCGGATCTTGTAAGTCATCACCTTCCGTTAATACGGTGAAAAAAGCCGTAATAGACCCTTGGTTTTCATTGCCGTTACCGGCACGTTCTACCAAAGCAGGCAATTTAGCAAAGACCGATGGTGGATAACCTTTGGTTGCTGGAGGCTCACCCACAGATAAGGCTATTTCACGCTGCGCTTGGGCAAAACGCGTCAGCGAATCCATTAATAACAAAACATCTAACCCTTGGTCACGGAAGTATTCCGCAATCGTCAGGGCTGTCTGGCAACCTTTTAAGCGCATTAGTGGCGAAGCATCGGCAGGAGCCGCAACCACAACCGCACGCGCTCGTCCTTCCAGACCAAGAATTTCATCAATAAATTCTTTTACCTCACGACCACGTTCGCCGATCAAGCCAACCACCACAACCTGTGCAGTTGTACCTCGGGTCATCATGCCTAAAGTCACAGATTTACCCACACCAGAACCTGCAAATAAACCAATGCGTTGCCCTTTACCAACGGTTAATAATCCATTGATCGCTTTAAGGCCAACATCAAGCGGCTCTTTGATTGGCTTGCGTGATAAGGGGTTGATCGGTTCTGCATTAAAAGCGGCACGTTTCGCGGTAAAAATATCACCTAACCCATCAAGAGGATTACCCACGCCATCAATCACGCGGCCAAGCAGTTCCATTCCAACAGGAATGCCTGCGGCTTCTGTAATTGGCGTCACTTTTGCGCCCGGCATGATCCCAGCAAGTTGCTCGCTTGGCATCAAAAACAAGGTATCACCAGAGAAACCAACCACTTCGGCTTCCATTTCCCCTTTAAGCGTTTCCACTTTGCATAAGCTTCCAACAGGCGCACGACAGCCAATAGCCTCTAGTGTTAAACCAACCACACGAACTAATCGTCCTGAGGCAACAGGCCGAGTGGCTAAGCCTTTTGTTTTATACTTAGCTAGCTTTTCCGATAAATTAGGGGAAATATGAGCGGGCGTGACAGGTGTTGAAAAAAGTGCTGCGTCAGTTTGCGGCTCAGCACTTTGTAGATCGGTACTTTGTAGATCGCTGCTTTGTGGATTGGTACTTTGTAGATCCGAGCTTTGTTGATCAAAGCCTTGCTGGTTTTCTTTCACTTGACCAGTAACGCCAGCTTGATGTGGTAAAGGCTGTTGCGGATCATCCGTTAGCGGATGCTCAGAGTAAGGTGATGACATTACTCACCACCATGTTGTTTATTAACACCTTGAAATTGCTCTAATAGCTGGCGAATGCGATCGTCCATAAAGAAATCGACATTAGAGTCACCAGACTGAACATGAAGATCGCCACGATTCATGGCTGGCTCAGCTTGTAGCTTCCATTGGCGATCGGCAAGATCATCTTCGTTATAGGCATCACGTACAATTGCGAGATCATCAGGGTGTAGTTGTAAGGTAATCGTACGCCCTGCCATTGGTAATTCGGCAATCACTTCACGTACGGTTTGTAAGATCACTTGTGGGTTAGTTTGCACTTCAACTCGGATCAGCTCTTTCGCCAAACTGGTGACCATGGCAACCATTTGATTTTCAACTTCACCATCAAGTTGTTGTAACGGCGTCGCTAGCTGTTCAGCCAGTTTCACCAAGGCTGCAACATGGGCTGATATTTCAGTTTGGCCTTGTTGGAGACCTTCGGCGTGGCCTTGCTCTCGGCCTTCAAGTAAACCTGATTCAAGCCCTTCTTGCTTGCCGATGTCAAAACCTTCAGCATGACCTGAGGTGCGCCCTTCGGTTAATCCTTCTTCATAAGCCGATTGGCGAATGTCGTCTAAATCTGCCGCGGTTAATGGCGGAGGACCAGGCTCTTCTTCTGGCTCTAATGGTTCAGGTTCCCACTGCGGATCATAGTTCATCGCGTTATCACGCGGCTCTAACTGTTCCTCGGCATAATCGGGAAACGCCCAGCGCTCAAGTTCTTGTGCTTGGTGCTCTGAAACACGCATAAATCCACGACGGCGATCAGTGCTCATTAAATACTCCGCCTTGTTGGATTCCAGCTAGATTATTGATTAGATAGCTACGGCTCATCACTTATAAGAACTCATCACCACCACCACCCGACAGCATCAGCTCTCCAGCATCAGCGAGGCGACGAGCGATAGATAGAATTTCTTTTTGTGCCGATTCTACATCTGCCACACGAATTGGTCCCATGGCTTCAAGGTCGTCTTGCAGCATTTCAGCTGCACGCTTCGACATGTTACGTAAGATTTTATCACGCAGCAGATCATCAGCCCCTTTAAGGGCTTTTTGCAGTAGCTCTTGTGGAACATCGCGTAGCAAGGCTTGAATACCACGATCGTCAACTTCTGCAAGGTTATCAAACACAAACATCAAGTCTTGGATTTGGGTTGCCATGTCTTCATCATTATCGCGAATTTGATCCATCAACAAACCTTCAACATTGTTGTCGAGGTAGTTCATAATTTCTGCCGCTGCTTTCAAGCCGCCAATTTTCGCTGCTTGCGCACCCGCTTGACCCGCAAATTGTTTCTCCATGATGTCGTTTAGCTCGTGCAATGCTGCTGGCTGAACTTCTTCAAGGTTGGCAATACGCATCATAAGATCAAGGCGAACACGTTCAGGGAACTGGGCTAATATTTCGGCTGACTGTTCAGGCTCTAAATACGACAGTACAATCGTTTGGATCTGTGGGTGCTCGTTTAAGATGATACTTGCCACCTGACGAGGGTCCATCCATTTCAAAGAGTCCAAACCTCGAGAACCACTGCCCATAAGGATCTGATCGACCAAGTTATTGGCTTTATCTTCACCCAGTGCTGCTACCAAGGCATTTCGTACGAAGTCTTCGCTACCCATACCAATACTGGTGTATTTTTGGATATCTTCTAGAAAATTACGATGAACGGCAGACAGTTTTTCTTGGCTTAAATCGTTCATGCTCGCCATGATGCCACCAACACGCTGAACCTGTTTGGGTTCAAAATGACGGATGATGCTTGCTGCATCTTGCTCACTTAAACTAAGCAATAAAATCGCGGCTTTTTCAGTACCTGATAAGCTGGTTACATCAAACTTTTTTTCATCTATTTTGTCAGCTTCATCAGCCATCTTCATTTACCCACGTTTTCACGACCTGCGCCGCAAGATCTGGTTCATTCGCCACTAAGGCACGAACGGCTTTCAGTAAGTCTTCATCTTTGTGCAAGTTCGGTAAATCTAATCCACTACTGCTGAGATCAAAACCATCACTACCGTCTAAATCAGAGCCAATAAGGCCTAGGCCATCGCTATCCCGATTAATGATAGGTAAACCATGTTCATCCAATGGCGTGCCATCTTCAGATTGGTTCGGGTACAGCAGCTTACGCATAGCAGGACGAACCAGCGTCATCAAGACCACGATGATCACCAGTGCCGCAGCTAGCCAGCGTACCCATGTATTAAAGTTTTCGTGTTCCCAGATAGGAAGATCGGCCAATACAGGTTGTTCAGGGAGCGCAAACGGTACTGAAATGACTTCTAGCATGTCACCACGGTACTCAGCGAAACCAACGCCACCCATTAGCAAACGACGAATTTTTTGTAATTCAGCTTCACTAACGGGGACTCGTGTCACCTCACCCGTTTCTGGATTGGTGACATTTTTGTAATCAACTGCCACAGAAACGGTTTGTCGGCTAATAACCCCCGTTTGAGCACGTTTATGGCTGATGGTGGTATCAAGCTCAAAGTTACGCGTGGCTTCACGGTGTACTTTGCCATTGTTCGATCCCTTGCCACTCTGTAAATCACGTACATCCTGAGGGATAGACGCATCAGCAGGCGGTTGGTTACTCAGAGCACCTGGAATACCAGCAACAATATTACCGTTATTGTAATCTTCTAATGTGTATTCGCTACGCGTTGATGGCGTTGAGGGGTCGAATTTTTTCCGTGTTTCTTCTATCGCACTAAAATCGAGAGATACATCCACCTGTGAGGTGTAGTTACCCAGACCTAAAACAGGAATTAAGATAGAGTCGATCTTGTCACGTAGCGCTCTTTCTTGCTTTTGTTCGTGCTCGTATTCTTTACGTTTAGCCGTTGCCGATGGGTCTTCGGTACCTGAACTCAGTAAACGACCATGTTGATCGGTCACCGTAACACGTGTTGGCTTAAGGCTAGGTACTGCCGTTGCTACCATGTCAACGATCGAGTCGACTTCTTGCTGGCCCAGAGACGTATTCGATGACAAGGTCAAAAATACCGTCGCCGTCGCTTCTTGATTATGACGCACAAATACACTTTGTTTTGGCATCGCTAATAAGATTTGAGCTTTACGGACATGGCGAATTTGTTCAATGGCCCGCGCAAGTTGTCGCTCACGACTTAATTTCAATCGCTCTTGTTCTAACCGTTGCGATACCCCAAACCCCATGTCTTTTAGCAGAATATCATCGCCTTCAGCAACAGAGTTATTAAGCCCAGCACGAGAGAGTTCAAGCTTAATGGAGGCATAATTATCGCTTTGCACTCGGATAGTATTGCCATCCAAAACATAAGTGATTTTTTGCTGGTCAAAGTGGTCAAGAATTGGGATCAACTCTTCAGTCTGATAGGTGCCGAGTGGACGCATTTCAGGTTCTTTAATCCACATCACGACCATCACGATCAACGACACGCAAATCGCGACGGATAAGACAAGGATAACCTGACGCAGCAAATCGAGGTTGCCGAGTAGACCGTCAACCTTGGAAGCGCTTTTCGCCTCTAAATCTGGATTTTGTAGTTCAAGATCACCCTCTGCTGAAACAACCGCTGAGCTACTATTGCCAGCGAGTGCCAGATCGTGATTTTGTGATTGTTCAGACACGAATTAATTCCCGAATTAAACTGGCATGTTCATCATTTCTTTATAAGTTTCCACCAGCTTATTACGCACTTGTACGGTTGCTTCAAAAGCAACGCTGGATTTATTCCGGGCTATCATTACGTCGGAAAGGCTGACACTACGGTCGCCTTGATCAAAACGAGTCTGTAACGCACTCGACTCACCTTGCAGTTGGTTTACCGATTTAATGGCATCGCCAAGTAAATCACCAAAATCAGCATTCACTTGCTGAGCTGTCGCAGGACGTGTCGTGTTCTGCGCTTCTAATGCCATGGTTTGCATTTCAGATTGAAGACCACTGATTTTCATTCGCTACCTCATGGCTCCCTCCCACTAAGATGCACCTAAGCACATCTAAAGATAATGAGAGAGTAGTAATTATATTGATTGTGTTTGCCATTATATTGACAGAGAGATTTATTAGCACGCATTTCAGACAATAAAACATCAAACGTCATGCCATTGCATCTGCTTTGCTAACTAGGTCGCTCTTATAATGGGATTTCGATACCTGCATCACGCATTTTCGCCAATTTATAGCGAAGCGTTCGTGGGCTAATCCCCAATTGCTCGGCAACCTCTTTTCGGCGACCTTCGCACGCATGAATCGTGTCTAGAATGATGGTAAACTCTTGTTCCCGCAACTCATTACCTAAGCCTTCACGACCATTATTACCTGAACTTGCCACATTATTCATAGAAACAGGCTGTGCAACAGGGCTGACTGTTGGGGCTAACGCGTTATCGTACGCGGGTTGGATACTACATGCATCAAGCCAGTCTAAACTTTCTAGCAAAATGGCATCAGCATCAATCTGTGGGCCATTAGCTAAAATCATTGCTCGCTGGATAACATTATCAAGCTCTCGCACATTACCAGGCCATTGATAGTCCAATAACTTCTGCTGAGCTTGAACAGTGAATGTTGGTACAGCATTACCTTGTTTAACGCAATGACGCTCTAATAAATGTTTCGCTAATGGCAAAATATCCCCAGTACGTTCAGCCAGCGCAGGCCAAACTAATGGGAATACATTCAAGCGATAGTATAAGTCTTCACGGAAGTTACCTTCAGACACATACTGTTTTAAATCACGGTTACTGGTTGCCAATACGCGTACATCCAGCTTAATGCTCTTACGGCTGCCTAAACGCTCAACCTCGCGTTCTTGCAATACACGTAATAATTTAACTTGCAGGTTCAGGTCCATTTCGCTGATTTCATCCAGCAAAATAGTTCCCCCTTGTGCTTGTTCAAATTTACCAGGGCAAGCTTGAATTGCCCCCGTGAACGCCCCTTTTTCATAGCCAAATAACGTCGCTTCCAGCATATTGTCAGGAATCGCAGCACAGTTAATGGCGACAAATGGTTTGGTGTTTCGATGAGATTGCTGATGAATATAGCGAGACATCACTTCCTTACCGGAGCCACTTGGGCCAAGTACCATTACGCTGGCATCAGTTTTAGCGACTTTATCGGCTAATGCTAACAACTTTAAACTTTTTTCATCAGCCACAATCGCTTGGTTGCTTTCCATTTTGACGGGCGCGTAACGGCTCACCATATTAAGCAAAACTTCAGGCGCAAATGGCTTTGCCATGTAATCGATAGCACCTTCTTTCATCGCCGCAACAGCATCTTCAATATTGGCGTACGCTGTCATTAGCAACACTGGGATTTTAGGCCAATGTTGTTTGATATTACGCAGTAAACCTAAGCCATCCATGCCAGCCATTTGTACGTCTGAAACCACAATATCTACCGACTCAGATTTCAATAACAAAAGCGCTTGTTCTGCACTGTCCGCCTCTATCCATTGATACCCTGCAAGGGCCAATGTATCGACGAGTGCTTCACGCAGACCTTCATCATCTTCTACAACTAAGACTCGGCTTGTGTTCATTTATAATTCTCCCATTGGGGTATTTTCAGCGTACTGAGCAACATGGTCACTCTCTGTGGCAACGGTGTCTGCCATTGGCAATGAAACAGTGAAACATGCCCCTTGCCCCTCTTCCGATACTAACGAAAGGCGACCTTTATGTGCTTTAGTCACCATTTGAACCACGGCAAGACCAAGGCCTGTGCCTTGTTGGCGAGTGGTGAAAAAGGGCTCTAATATTTTGGTTTGCATGTCAGATGCTATACCAGGTCCATTATCAATTACACTTAAGTGGATCTGATCTTGGCTCGCTTGGCATACCAAGGACACTTGGCTTTCTTTGCCCGCAATTTGAATCGCATTGGTGATCAAGTTACTTAACGCACTCGCAAGGGCGTTAGCGTTGCCTAAAATCAGTAAACTTTCGTCATCACACTCAATACTAAAGTCAATTTTCTGGGCAAGAATCTGCGCTTCAACCATAGGTTCAAGCTCATTGAGTAAAGCTTCTAACGTAAACGGCGCGACAACTTTGTTATCACCACCTTTGGCAAATAACAGCATGTCATTCACTTGCTTTTCAAGATCGTGTAAACGATCCACCAACTTGGTTTGAAAACGCTCACGAGTTTGTTCATTCAAATTCGGTGATGACAAGTTAGATGCGTAAAGCATGGCACTCGATAACGGTGTACGTACTTGGTGAGCAAGCGATGCAACCATACGCCCTAATGACGACATGCGCTGCATATCACCGATACGAGATTGCAGTAACCGTGTTTCTGTCATATCGGTGATCAGAATAAGTTGCCCGGCATCGGACGCTGAAATCGCAAGCTTTACTTTACGACCATTACGTAAAGAAACTTCATGTCCATCATCTTCTTTCGGTGAAAAGGCACATTGTATCACATCAAACCAACGTTCACCCGCTAACGGGGTGTCTAATAAGCGCTGTGCTTCAGGATTCGCTTCGCAAACACATCCCATAGGGTCTAACAAGATCACACCTGCAGGCAAGACATCCAATACTTGCTTATAACGACTGACCTGTTGACTCAAAGAGCCTAGTGGTGATTCTTGTTGATCCATACGTAATTTGATTCAGCTCGAAATAATTTAACACTTAACCCTATTAAGCATATTTCGTGCCAATAAAAAACGTTGATTTTCAATGAATTGAGCTTTATAGGAAGGTAATAACGCGCGTCATAAAAATGACACGCGATTTTTAACTCGATTAGCTGGCTTTGTTTAAGCCATATTTGCGCATTTTTTCAACAAGTGTTGTACGACGCATACCTAACATGTCGGCAGCACGTGCAACAACCGCACCTTGAGCGTCAAGCGCTTGACGTATCATGTCAATTTCAAGTTCAGCAAGCATCTCTTTAAGGTTAAGTCCTTCAGGAGGTAGATCACTAAACGCGGCATTGTCATCGTGAGACTCATCTTCAAATGAAGAGGCAAACATATCGGCTAAGGCTGCACGCTCCTGATCTTCTACCGACAAGAAGTTATTATCTTCTGGTTGGAAGTCAGGTAACTCGCTGTAACGATATTTCATCGGTAGATGATTCACATCCACCATTTCACCTGGGTACAAAATAATTAAGCGTTCAACTAAGTTGGCTAGTTCACGCACATTGCCCGGCCAATCATGTTCCATTAAGGAATTAATGGCACGGGGTGTAAAGTGAATAGGCTTAGCCCCTTCAGCTTCCATACGCGCCAGTAACTCTTGTAATAATAATGGCGTATCTTCGATACGTTCACGTAACGCTGGCATTTCGATTGGGAAGACATTGAGACGATAATACAAATCTTCACGGAACTGATTCGCAGTTATCATCTCGTCTAAGTTACGGTGAGTCGCCGCTACAATGCGCACGTTAACTTTAATCGTTTGGTTACCACCAACGCGTTCAAAGCTACGCTCTTGCAGTACGCGCAGTAACTTCACTTGCATCGACATTGGCATATCACCAATCTCATCAAGGAATAATGTACCGCCATCCGCTAATTCAAAACGGCCCTTACGTGAAGCTATCGCTCCAGTAAACGCCCCTTTTTCATGGCCAAACAGTTCGCTTTCAAGTAAATCAGGTGGAATTGCGCCACAGTTTACAGGGACGAATGGGCCTTTACCGCGAGATGAATGGTAATGGATGTTACGAGCAACAACTTCTTTACCCGTACCAGACTCACCTAAAATCAAGACACTCGCATCTGTTGCTGAAACTTGTTCAGTCAGATGACGCACTTGGCTGATGCTTTCACTGCGACCAACCATGCTACGGAATAAGGTGTTTTTCCTACCAAGCTGAGGGACATGGAAGCTACGCTTACCAAGAAACTCTTGGCAATGGCGTAACGCATCTGTCAGCTGAGGATAATGAAGCGGTAATTCAAGTTCACCCACATAGTTTGAGAGGCCTGCGACTTCACTATTATGTGTTGATAATGCGATCACTGGAATGTGATGGTGAATTTGAAGAAAATCCAAAATCTTGGTCAGCGCAATTGGCGAGCTAATTTTACCAAGTAAACACGCTCCCCAGGCTTGATCTAAAAGTGAACTGTGCACTTCACCTGTTGAGACGGCTTCATGCTGTTCACCCACAAAATTTAAAATGACACTTAAGTCATGTCGGTGCTGCAAATCGTCATCAATAACGAGAGTTTTAGCTAAGCCTTGCATAGGTCTAACTGCCTGCCTTTATGGGGGATTTTATTTTGTGGCGTATTCTAAAAAGGAACAGCTACCAAAATTCATAACTGCCTATTGTAATAAATGCACAGCAGATGGCAACTGGGGACGACAAAAACCTGTGACCCCAGTACAAACCAGAAGTAATTTTGCGAGGTGGTTGCTTAATTATCAAGCTGTGTCATTGAATGAAATTCAGTTGGGATCTGATCCCAAGCAGATTTTATCTCTCGAAGAATATCAACAACGTCGTCCAGTTTTTCAGGTTCGTTGTTTTGATTGGCGGTAGAGATCTGATGAATCATAAAGTCATATAGTGAATCAAGGTTGGTCGCAATTTCACCACCATCTTCCATTGATAAACAGCCTCGTAGGCTTATGACGATGTCCAATGCCTTACCTAAACGCTCACCTTTCACAGCAATAGAGCCTTGCTGCATGGCTGCTTTACCTTGAATTAAACGCTCGATAGCACCAGCCATAAGCATTTGTACCACACGGTGTGGGGTCGCTGATGTTAGCTGGCTATCAACGGATACACGTTTATAAGCCTGAAGAGAGCCTCTCATTGCCATGATTACTTACCTTACCGAAATTTATTATAAATCTGCATCGAGCGTTGCCCGTGCTGGAGTCGTTTAAGTTGGCCGGCGGATCTGTCCCTGTGGTAACGGATCTGCTCAAGCAACAACGATGTTCTTTCTACGGCAGCTTGCCATTGTGGTTTATTCAACCGTTCTGGGTGCGCCATTAATTCTTGTAGCAACACTTCACGTTGCTGTAATAACTGCTGCAGCTGCTCAGAATCAACCTCTGTTTCTGTTGCCAACTCGGTGTTTGTTGCCAATAAGGCGGCTAACTTTTCATCTAGCTGATCTAATTGCTGCATACTGAAATCTCTTTATCACGACACCAAAGTCACTTTACTGTGGCATCATACTCATCATTGAACCAAATTGACTCTGCATTTTACCCATCGCATTATCCATTGCCGCAAACTGATCAAAGGTTCGCTTTTGCACACTGTCCATGCGTCGATCTAACTTGTCTTGATCGTTATTAAGATCTAACACTTGGTCATTTAAGCTATTTTCACGGCTACGAATACTGCCAGTGATCCCTGTATGAGCGTGGATCAACTCTTCTATTTTACGAGCAAAACCGTTTCGCCCACCAAGAAACTCACCCACATCACTGAAGTTCTTATCTAAGTGCTTATCAAGCACTTTGTAATCAATTTCTAAGCTACCTTCAAGGGTGGTCTTGATCCCAAGCTCACTCAACGTTGACAGTGATTCAGGTGCTTTTTCTAGCGGCGTTGAAAATGCAGCACGCAATTGATTATTTGAAATACGAACGATGCTGTCACCCACTAATGGGCCTTTTTCTTGGCTTTGCGGATCAAATTTCGCGAGCCGTTCAGACGTATTCTCAAATTGGTTATAAGCTTGAACAAACTGCTCGATTGCGCCTCTAACGGAGTCACGATCGTAAGCGACTTCAACCACTACGGGTTTAACATCGATACCATCCGTCACTTTTTCTAAATTGAGATCGACCCCTTTAATCGCATCTTCAATCACATTGTTTTGGCTAGTGACAACCGCTAAGCCATCAATCAACACTCTAGAGTCTTTTGCGACCTGCATTTCACTCATCGAGTTCAATTCATTATTAGGATTAAACCCAAACTTCTGCAGCGTGCTCGTAATGGGAGCATCAACCCTGACCTTAATAGTGTTATCTTCACCGGGTTTATCCGATGATAAGACTAAGCGAGTACCTACATCATCTTTAATTAACGACGCCATCACCCCAGTATTGGCGGGGTGGCGATTAATATGGCGAACCACATCTAAGGCTTTACTTTCGTCTTCTGGTATCTCTACATTGAAATGCTTACCGCCAAGGGCGATGGATAGTTTACCCGCACCTAATTTGTCTTTTTCATCAAATGAGCCTGAGACAATTTTATGGGACTGTGCGAGTTGCTGCACATCAATGGTGTATTTACCAGGAATAGCGTCCGCATCAACCGATGGGTTAAGTACTTCATCGTTATCAACGGTGACCATACGCGCAGAGAAGGCATCATTACGGCGAAAGTCTGCCATCATGTTTTTCATGCCATCAAGGGAGCTTTTGAGTTGCCCGTAGGCACTGATAGTGGTGCTGATTTGTCCGCGTTGTTCATTGATCCGCGCTTCTTTCGGGGCACGCTCAGAATCAACAATTTTATTCACCATCGTGTTGATATCAAGGCCAGACGCCGTTGCGGAACCAATATTCATTTACATCCTCGAACGAATCAAATTTAAACTTGGGTGGTAAACAATCCCCCAGAGTGTGTTGCTAACTGACGAGATAGTGACAATAAATCTTCATCAGGGATCTGCCTGACAATTTCACCGCTTTTTTTATCGTAAACGGTAATAATTTGCCGACCAGAGTCTTCGTCTAAGCGAAATGCTAGCCCTTTATTTAAAGTACCAACAAACTCTTCGATGCTCTCAACCATTTTTGCCAATTCTTGCTGTTGAATTTGTTGTTTTTCTTCAAGCGAAACGGTTTGTTCCACACGGCGAACATCAGTTTTGCCTTGATCGCTACTTTTTACAGCTTGCTCTTGGTGTCTTGATTGAGAAAGTGGTGTTGTGCTGCCAGATTTATCTGCAACATTCGTGCCAGATGAGGAGTGTTGCGAAGAAGTGGATGAAGGCAGCTGAGATATAGCAACGGGTTTTATTTCCATTATCTATTACCTTCCAGTAAACAGAAAAACGGCAAGGTCTTCACCTTGCCGTCTTATCAGCGATTAACCTAATAAGCTAAGTGCCGCTTGTGGCGTTTGTTTCGCTTGCGCCAAGATAGACGTAGAAGCTTGAGAAAGAATCTGGTTCTTCGTCATTTCAGTCGTTTCTTTCGCGAAGTCTGTATCACGGATACGGCTGTTAGATGCCGATACGTTCTCATTAACGTTATTCAAGTTGTTAATGGTGTGGTTCAAACGGTTTTGCGAAGCACCAAGCTCTGCACGGTTTGAATCAACGTATTTTAGGGCGTTATCAATAAGTGCTACCGCTTTTTGTGCGCCTGCAACATTTTGAATATCAACATCTTGGATTGTTTCTTTCGTACCAGCGCCACTTGTTAGGCCTAGGGATGTACCAACACCACCAGCAAATGTGACTGACTCACCAGCAGCAGAAACAACTTGTAGTTTACCGTCGTCACCTACTGATGCGTTGATACCATCAACTGCACCGTTAATTTTGGTTGCAAGCTCTTCGATATCGTCGCCAGCTTTAACGTTAACATCGATAGTTGCGCCACCATTAACTTTAATTGTTAATGATGAACCTGTTTTCACTTCCCAGCCAGCAGAAGCGCCATTGGTAGCAGTATGAACTTGGCCACCCATTTTTGATTCATCAGCACGAACGTTTTTAATTTCCATTTGTACGGCTTCACCTGAATCCGCACCCACTTGGAAAGAACGCGTGTTAAACGTACCATTAAGCAGTTTAGTACCACCGAAAGACGTGGTTTCTGCGATACGGTTAAGTTCGTCTTGAAGTGCTGTGACCTCACCTTGCATTGACTCACGGTCTTCTGCAGAGTTTGAGCCGTTTGAAGACTGTAGAGACAAGTCACGCATACGCTGTAGGATGCTAGTTGTTTCTTGCATTGAACCTTCAGCGGTTTGCGCCATTGAAATACCATCGTTAGCATTTCGTACTGCAACATCTAGGCCGCGGCTTTGAGTCATCAAACGGTTGGAGATTTGAAGACCAGCAGCATCATCTTTCGCACTGTTGATCTTACTACCAGTCGCAAGACGTTCCATTGATTTGCCAGACGCTTCAGACGCTTGGTTTAAATAACGCTGAGCGGTCATTGCAGAAACGTTAGTATTTACTGTAACTGCCATAATGTATCTCCTTACTTATTCAGAATGGCTTGACCAGCCCAGCCGGCAAAACCTTTATAATCTTTATTCAAGAGTTGTAACGGCATGGTTTCGAAAACCTTTAAGTTTTTTTTTGAAAAATAAGAAAAAAGGCCAACCACCAAAGGCAATGAATTATGGAAATAGGATAAATGCAGAAAAAAGCACGTAACTACAGCAAAAAAAACGGCAAGAGGAAACCTCTTGCCGTTTAGTAAAATGTGATTTGGTTTATTGAAGTAACGTCATTGCCGCTTGAGGTACTTGTTTTGCTTGCGCAAGAATAGACGTACTTGCTTGTTGCAAGATCTGACTCTTCGTCATCTCTGTTGTTTCTTTGGCAAAATCAGTATCACGAATTCGACTATTCGACTGAGATACGTTTTCAGATACGTTAGCCAAGTTATTAATAGTGTGGCCAAGGCGGTTCTGTTTCGCACCTAAATCAGCTCGTTGGCTATCAATATATTTAAGCGCAGCATCGATAACACTGACCGCAGATTGCGCGCCCCCTACGGACTTAACATCCACTTCTTGCACTGTGGTTAAAGTACTTGTGGCACCTGCAGCAAAGATATCAGCAGCAGCACCCGCGGCATCAACACCTTGCGCTAGTTTCGTTGTACCATCAATTTCAATACTGCCTTCGTCAGAGAAGATTTGTAGCTTACCTTCTTCCGTTACCGATGCATTAACGCGACCGTTAGACTGACCATTGATGCGTGTTGCCACTTCTTCAATATCATCGCCTTCGATAAGGTCGATCGAAATAGACGGCGAAGCCTCACCATCAATCTTAATTTTCATGACGTTACTTGAACCCGCAGTCCAAGTAGGCTCTGCCATACCGGTTGCCACTACCTTCTGGCCACCCATATCAGTATGGTCGGCACGCACACTAGTGATACCCATAATAATAGCTTCACCAGAATCAGAACCAATTTGGAATGCAGCTTCACCAAATGTACCGTTCAATAGCTTACGGCCACCAAAGGCAGTCGTTTCAGCAATACGGTTAAGTTCATCTTGCAGTGCAGAAACTTCTTCTTGCATTGCAACACGATCATCGTCCGAGTTTGCGCCGTTCGATGATTGAAGGGATAAGTCACGCATACGTTGCAGGATGCTGGTTGACTCTTGCATTGCGCCTTCAGCAGTTTGAGCAATCGAAATACCGTCGTTAGCATTACGCATTGCAACGTTTAGGCCGCGTGTTTGCGCCACTAAGCGATTAGAAATCTGTAAACCAGCAGCATCATCTTTTGCACTATTGATCTTCTCACCTGTCGATAAGCGTTCCATTGAACGACCAAGATCTTCTGATGCCTTGTTCAGGTAACGCTGCGCAGTCATGGCAGACACGTTGGTGTTTACGGTTACACCCATTTTGCTCTCCTTTGACTTTCGCTGTCTTCAGCGAAACAGCCTACCCGCAACAGTCAATCCAAAAGACAATGAAGCGGGACTAGCTATCTAATATCATTAAATTATCGGCAATGCTTATTGCCACCCCATGCATTTAGCAATAAGTGTGCCAAAAAACTTAAATATTTATTTTCAATAACTTAAAATAAATCACAAAGAAGAGAATAACCGTAGTGGCAAAGGGGTGCCTATTCCCGCTCAAGAATTCCCTGTAGGTACACTTCTTGCTTTATAATCAGCCATAACTATAGCTGTAGCTGAGAATAAACAATGACGAGCGAGACAAGTAATACGTCCTTAACGCTAGAAGAGGCGTTTAACTTAGCGGTGGAACATTACCAAAAGGGTGAAAAAGAGACGGCGAGAAATATCTTCGAGCAAATCCTCGCTGCCTCCCCTGACTCTTTACCTGTTTTACAAGTACTCTCTGTCTTGGATATGGAAGATCACGATTTTACTGCCGCTGAAACAAAACTTCGTCATGCTCAGAGCCTAGCGCCTCAAGATCTTTCTCTTACTCTCGATCTTGCTATTGCCATTAAAGCCCAAGGCCGCAACAAAGACGCATTGAGTTTGACAGAAGATGTTTTATCCCTCGATCCAACGAATGCCACTGCATTGCAACTGCGGCAAGAGCTTACCGCGCTAATGGGGCAACGTGGTGCCAGCAAACGCGACGAAAAACAGCTCGATCAAATAAAGCAACATAAAGCACAACAACTCGATACTGAGATTGCCGAAACACTTGCAGTTGCCGAGACCTTGATGACTCAAGGTCAAAATGAGCAAGCCGAACAACTCATTGTTGCGATTCTATCGTTAGATGAAAATAACCGTGATGCGATTCATAAATGGTCACAGTTGTTGATGGTACAAGAGAAAAATATTGAAGCTGCCCACCAGCTCAAGCGATTACTATCGATCAATCCTGCCGATGAACTTGCTGCACTTTTATTATCCAAAGTGTATGCCCGACTAAATCAATATTCAGAAGGCCGACTCGTTTGCCAAAACTTCGTCCGAGAAGCTGGCCAACATGCGCAAATTGAAAAACAATGGCTCGTCATGTGCGTCAAAGACAAACAGTGGATCCAAGGTGAAACTCTGGGCAAAGCGTTAAAGCAACGCTATCCAGAAGATAACGATATTTGCTATTTGTACACCTTATGTAGCTTTCATTTATTACGAAATCGTCATAACTACACACCAGAAGCAATGCAAGCCACCATAGATTGTATTGATCAAGCCATGGTGGGAGCATCTCAAAAACGACTCAATGAATTACTCAGCTACAAAGCCGAAGTCACTTGGTACTTAGGCGATATTCAACAAGCAGAGAGCTATTTTACTGATGTTTTTCGCATGACTCCTGACAATTTACAAATGCGCTGGCTTCAGCATATCTTGTTTTTACACCGCAACAACTGGCAAGAATACTACCCAGCTTATGAACTGGGTATTGAGCTTGATGAGCGTGTTAATCATACGAGTGACATGCCTCGCTGGCACGCAAGCCTATCAACAAAAGAAGAAACGGTTATTGTTCTACCTGAACAAGGCGTTGGTGATGAAATCCGTTTTTATCATAACCTCAACTTTATTATCGAGCGTGTGAAAAAGGTATTTGTCGCTTGTGATCAGCGACTTGTCCCTTATTTATCACTCGCCTATCCTACGGTTAGCTACATTCCGCTAAAACGCTCTCAAGAAAAGCACTTACTTGATATTCCAACCGAGGTTGTTCAGCAATGTACGAGCTGGATCCCTGCGGGCAGTCTTGGTGGTGAAATCTACAATGAAACGGGTAAACACTGGGCTAAACCTCATTATGGTGTGTTTCCTGCCGACCTAAAGCAGCAATGGCAAGACAAGGTTGATACCCAACATTCAGGTAAAGGGCTCAGAATCGGCATCAGCTGGCGAAGCGGTCTAGGGTCTGCATCCCGTAATATTAACTTCTTGAAAATCCATGAAGTTGCGCACTTTATTAAGCAATTTCCTGATGCTAGCTTCTACAACTTGCAGTACGGTGAGTGCAGCAAAGAATTGAAAAAAATAGAGAAGCTAAGCGGCGTGAAAGTGATTCAGCTTGAAGGATTAGATCTGCGTGATGATTTCCTCGCCACTGCTGCCGTTATGAATTCACTTGATATTGTCTTTACGGCACCAACCGCTGTACATATGTTAACCGTGACGACAACCACTCCTTGTTATGTTTATGGTGCCGGCTCAAATGAATCGAACTTTGCAGAGCCAACGGAGTACTTTGGCGATATGAATGAGAAACAGGAGTTTTTCTTCCGCTTCCCACCAATGATGGGGAATAAATACCCTATGATTGAAGCCATCAGCCAGCGTATTAAAAACGACTTTGCAGATCAATAAGTAAACACGGTAAACCTAGCACGATCAAAAAAGCCTTTGCTTACTCGCAAAGGCTTTTTAGGACGAGACACTGCGTATGTCGTCCTTTTCATCTAGGTGCTTTAAATATAATTAAACAAATTCAAATCTTTTGTCTTCGCAAACGCTTGTTGCGATGCTTGCAGAGACATCATGTTTTCGTTCAATTCAATTACCGCACTTGGATAGTCCAAATCCTCTAATGTGCCACGAGCTTCACTCATGACAATCTTAAAGTCTTGATGCATATCTTCTTGGCGGTCCAATGTTTGTAAGCGTGTACCTACCTCTGAGCGCACCCGGTTAATATGTTTAAACCCTTCAGACAGTTCAGCGGCGACCTGGTGTAATTCTGCACTGGCCGATGCATCTGATACACTGCTATCCGATAATTCGATACCACGGCGAAACGCTTCAAAAACATTGACATGCTCTTGGCGATTTAGGCTAATTTTATCGCCATCTTTAATTTCGCCTTCTAAATCAACTTGTAACGTTCCCCACTGAATCCCAGTATCCGCCTCGTATTTACCTTGCTGCACCGATACTCCGTTTTGGAATAACTCATAGTTGGTTCCAGCTGCAGTATTGGTAAAGGTCACGTCATACGCGGCTTTATCAGCGTTGTTAGTATTGGTCGCGTTAGATAACAGCAGCAGAGATCCACTTTTTAAATCATAGTCAGGCTGATAATCACCATAGGGGTTAGCAACCTCTAAAAAGAGTTTATCGCCAGCATCGTTAATGGGTACATCAACCGATGCTGAGACTTTAGCCATACGTTGATAACTGTCACCCGCATAAGCCACAACACCATTGTTATCGCGAAAGAAAGGTTGTTTATTGTAACGCGTACCAGCAAACACAAAGTTGCCAGATTCATCTTGGCTGTTCACTACGTTCATGAACGAGTCGTATAAACCCTGCATATCTTGCTTATGCGCAATACGGTCATCGGCTGATAGTGAACCGTTGACCATCAGCATGGATTTTCGCTTTGCTTCATCAAGCAAATTTTCAACTTCAGCAACCGCTGTTTCTTCATTATTCAGACGGTTTCTTGCCATCGTGATGCTTTTCAGCGATTGATCTATTTGAGTATTTTGTTGATCGAAATTCTGAATATAAATCGATGAAACAGGGTCATCACCAGCCGTTAATAACCGTTTGCCGGATGCTAACTGCTGCTGATTTTCAGCAACTTTAACTTGTTGGCGATTCATATCATTCGCGACTGAGCGATAGTTATGGAAGGTAGCCATACGAGTGATCATATCAAGTTACTCCCTAGCGAGATGCATTCAGCAAGGTTTCAAAGGTTTCATTCGCCACCGTCATAATACGGGACGAGGCGGCGTAAGACTGTTGGAAGCGCATCATGTTGGCAGCCTCTTCATCAAGGTTGACCCCTGATATTTCAGCCACTCGGCTTTCAGCGGCATCTTTTTCCACTAGGCCCACTTCACGTAAACGGCTTGCCGATGCTTTTTGCACCCCCATATCCGTATTGAGCCCTTCGTAGACATCCAATACCGTAGAGCGGCCATCGTTCATTACCTTTGCCGTTTGCACATCCTGCATTTTTATTAGGTTACCGTTATCACCCACCGCAGCATTTAAGTTAACCGCAAAGACATCGTTACCCAGTGCGCCATTGCTTAAGCTAAAACTGGTACCGTTAACTGTCACATCTCCTGTTGGCGGGTACGTCTGTGGTGCCTGCAAAATTTGGCCTTTCATATCGAGAACAGCGAACTGGCTGGCATCGGGTGAAATAGCCACTTGAAATTCACGTAATGCACCAGGAGTCGATACCTGCAAATCAGCCGTGCCATGCGCTTTTGTTGCTGAGCTCATGTAGCTTTGCGCTGCCAGTTTAGATGGGTCATCCATGGTTACACGGATTTCGCTGGCAGAGGTACGCGTTGGGCGGATCAATATCGGTTCACCTATCCCAATCGGTGCTGCAATTTCAATTTCTAACCCATCGACGCTAAATTTAGGTGGGGTGCCACTTGGCATCACGGTTTGACTCTGGCCATCAGGTGAAACTAACTTGTGTTGGCTACCATCAAAACTTAGTTGATATTCGCCCGACTTTAACGCTTTAATATCATCAATATAAACGTTGACTGCCGCCGTAGAACCTTTCGGGATCAAGGCGCGTGACCCCGCACTTTCGGGGCTATTTATATCATGGAAAATATTTTCTCCCACTTGGCCTTTCAAGTCTAAACCTTGCGATTGCAGTTCATTCATCGAGTCGGAGAAACCCACCGCAATACGGCCCATTTCGTCCATTGCTTGTGCTAACGTTTCATCTCTAAACTGAAATAATGCAGCCAGTTTGCCACCAATATCATCATTACGAATCGTTTTAAGTGATTGGCCTTCAACCATAGCAAGCTGGGTTTGACGCGGATCGGGATTACCATCCACCATCTGTAATTGGCTCGACTCAGTACCTGATACTAGCGTATGGCCACTGCCAATCATGATGTTGAAGGTTTCTTCATTCTTGCGAGTCACCGTCACTTTGGTGTATTGCGACAATTCATTGATCAGTGCTTGATGGCGATCTAATAAATCATTGTCAGCGCCCGATGTCGGGGTTTTGATAATCGCTTTATGAATATCCACCAGCTCACGACCGATATCATTGACTCGATTCAGCGTACGCCCTAGCACTTCATTAGTTTCAGTTTGCTGCTGCGCTAAAACCTTATGATTGTCATTAAGGCCAGCCGCAACCAGTTTGGCTTTTTCTAATACAACTTTACGGCTACCAATGTCACTCGGGCTATCCGCCATACCTTTGATGGCGTCGTACCATTGGTTCATGTCTTCTGGAATTTTTTTGGCACTGTTTGCCAACATATTATCCAAACGCCCCAACTGCCCTTCGCGTTCGCTGGCGTAATTCAGGTTCGTCGTCGTGAGGTTTAATTCATTGGTGGCAAATTGATCATAACCACGGCGAACTTCTGCCGCATGCACACCCGTACCGTACTGATTGCCGCCCCACCAAATTGGATCATTGGTGCTCTGAACAACTGACTGACGGCTATAACCTTCAGTATTAACGTTATTAATATTGTGGCTAGTGGTGTTGAGCTGACGCTGAGCGGTTAAAACGCCCTGCGACCCCATATTGAGTAGGTCAAACCCCATCTCGCCTCCAGTAAATTGTTCATGAAAATACGATTAATGCAGACTTAAATGCAATATTCGAGCCAACTAAATAAATCTGTTATCAGTACCTTACAGAAACAAAAAAAGCACCTTACTTTAGGTGCTTTTTGCTGACAATAAACAAGTGGCTTTGCTGATTATCACTTCATCATACTGGTGACTTTATCCATCACACTAATAACTTTTTGTGAGTAATTCGGATCGGTAGCATAACCGGCTTGATGCAAGTTACGAATAAACTGACGTGGATCTTGCGGGGAATTCAGGGCGTTTTCATAACGTGGGTTTTGATTCAAAAAGCGCACATAATCGTTAAAGCTGTCTTGATAGTCGTTATACGAACGAAAAGCGGCTTTCTCTTGCACCGCGATACCGTTATGAAACTCCAAGGTATTAGTTGCCACTTTGCCACCTTGCCAGCGTGGATCAGCCTTGATGTTGAATAAGTTATTGCTAGAACCCGCTGCGTTCTTAATGACTTTTTTACCCCAGCCGGTTTCTAACGCAGCCTGAGCAATCAATACCGCCGGATCTGTGCCTAATGCTTTGGCTGCTTTTTCAGCGTACGGTTGCAGCTTACTCACAAACTGTTCTGGGCTATCAAAGGTTTCGGGCTTAGCCTTTGCCATCGGTGGCGCCATCACCGCCGATTGCTGAGCTTGCGACGATTGCATGGCTAAGATCGCGTCATTGGCAGCTTTATCTACCATCGCCTGATCGGGCTTATTACCATTTTTATCAACAGGTAAACGCAACGGAGAATCATGAATCGCATTACGGATAACATCTTCAGGTGGCTTCTCTTGATCGCCACCGAGTTGATTTACGATCAAATCAGCTAAGCCTAATGAACCAGTACTACTAAGCTCACTGGCCATTTGTTCATCGTGCATTTGCTCAAAGAACTTGGTATTACTGCTGCTCATTAAATCCGATTCAAACGCTTCATTCGCTTGGCGCATCGATTTAAACAGCATTTGAGTAAAGATTGATTCAAATTGCACTGCAGCAGCGCGTAACGATCCTTGTTCATCATCTTTGATCCCGGCACGCAAGCGATCAAGGCTTGATAAATCATGAACAAATCCCGCATCTACATTTTTAATCATTATCTTTTCTCAATTGGGTCTTTTTCTACTTGGTATTTCTCAACTTACTCAGAAATACCACTAGATAATAATCAGCTGACCTTCAATAGCACCCGCTTGTTTCAGCGCTTGCAAAATAGCCATTAAATCTGATGGTGCAGCACCGACCTGGTTCACCGCGCGTACTAAGTCATCTAAGCTAACACCTGGGTCGAATTTAAACATTCGCGAATCGGCTTCTGTCACTTCAATGTCAGAATTGGGTACTACTACCGTATTCCCTCCCGAAAATGCATTTGGTTGACTGACTTGTGGGTTCTCTCGGATCGTTACCGTCATGCCACCATGAGTAATCGCCGCAGGTTTTAGCTTAACGTGCTGGCCGACCACTATGGTGCCTGTACGGGAGTTCACAATAATCTTGGCAGCGCCTTCGGCTGGGTCAAATTCAAGGTTTTCAATCGTCGATAAAAAAGCAACACGCTGGCTGACATCTCGAGGCGCACGCACTCGAATAGAGGTCGCATCAATCGCTGCCGCCATATCAGGACCTAAAAATTGATTGACGGTGTCAGACATTCGCTGGGCTGTCGTAAAGTCAGATTCAAATAAGTTAAAAGTCAGGAAATCACCACGACCAAATGGGTTTGGCACTTCTTGTTCAACCATGGCGCCATTACTAATCCGTCCAACGGTTGGGTTATTACCGACAATTTTAGATCCATCGGCACCGTTAGCACTGAATCCACTAACCACTAAACTACCTTGAGCAACCGCGTATACCTTGCCATCAAGACCTTTTAGGAAAGTTTGCAACAAGGTACCGCCGCGTAAACTCTTAGCAGAACCGATTGAAGAAACCGTAATATCAATACTCTGACCTTGCTTGGTAAAAGCAGGTAATGTGGCATTAACGGCAACCGCCGCTACGTTTTTAGTTTTTGGTTTTTGCCCTGCTGGCAATTGAATACCAAAGTTTTGTAGCATGGCACGAAAGCTTTGATCGGTGAACGGTGTGGTTTCACCGGTTCCCGGCAAACCAACAACAAGACCATAACCGACTAATTGGTTACTACGAACCCCAGCAACCTCAGACACATCTTTAATGCGCGCTGCGTGTACTGGTAACGTTAGTAGAATCAACAAGCTGGCTATCAATAGACGGATGTTCACGTTCATGCTCCTAATAAATGCCACAGTTATAAGGTGACGTTAAAGAATCGGCCTAACCAACCTTGTTCTTGAATATCTTGGCGATCACCCGTACCAGAATACTGAATACGCGCATTGGTAATTCGTGTAGAGGTAACCGTGTTGTCTTGTGAAATATCATCAGGACGAATGGTGCCGCTAACTCGGATATATTCATCGCCAGTATTGAGTGTTAACCACTTTTCACCGCGTACCATTAAGTTGCCATTCGCTAGCACATCAATAACTTCAACCGAGATTTCACCTTTAATGCTGTTGCTCTGATCAGCTGATGTCGTCCCTGCAAATTTGTTCTGATTTTTCACTTCGTACGACAGTTCTCGCCCAGCAATTTGTAAATTTTGACCACCGATCGCCATAGGATCCATGCTCATATCGGTTTTCTTGTCTAAATCTGAGCTCGCACTTTTTTTCGCTTGGGTCTTTTCTTCAAGCAGTACAGTCACTATGTCACCGATACCACGCGGTTTGGTGTCATCGTATAAGTCTTGTACTTGCGTTTGACTAAACAAAGATCCTGTAGATGTTGCGTAATGCTCTGGCTTTGGCTGAGGGCGAAGACTCGCCCAAGCAGGATCTCCCGCCTGTGGATCGGTACGACGGCGCAGCATGTCCACCAAGTCTGTGTCTTTTTCGGTTGAGCCTTCAACCGCATCCACATTGGTGGTCGCTTTTTCAACATCACTGCCAGTATCCGGTGGTGGCGTCAGCATTTCACAGCCCGTAAGGGTCATGATAAACACACCACACAACAGTTTTTTCATCATCGTACAACTACCTTCTTTACAGTGGCGGATTAGAGTTGCTGATTTACGTAACTCAGCATTTGGTCGACCGTCGAGATCACTTTCGAGTTCATCTCGTACACACGCTGAGCTTCAATCATGTTGACCAATTCTTCCGTCACGTTAACGTTCGATGTTTCTAACATCGACTGACGAACAGAACCTAAGCCATTCAAACCCGGTACACCTTCTTGGGGATCGCCACTAGCGCCTGTTGGTAGGAAGAGGTTTTGACCAATCGGCTCTAAACCGCCTGGATTGATAAAGTTAACTGTGGTGATTTGGCCAAGCACCTGATTTTCTTGCTGACCACGAATACGTGCCGAGACTTCACCGTCCGTACCAACCGTAATACCGACCGCATCTTCCGGTACTGCCACTTCAGGCTGTAGCACGTAACCAGAACCTGTCGTAACTAATTGGCCTTCATTGTTAATCGTGAACTGACCGTTTCGGGTATAACCGATATTGCCGTCTGGCAGCATGATTTGAAAGAAGCCATCGCCTTCGATCATCATATCCATCGCATTATTGGTTGTTTGGGTATTACCTTGGGTAAATACTTTTTGAGTAGCCACCACTTTTGAACCGGCACCCAACATCAAGCCTGATGGCAATTGTGTGTCTTGCGACGACTGCCCGCCCGGTTGATTAATGTTTTGGTAGAACAAATCTTCAAATACCGCACGGCTCTTTTTAAAACCCACAGTCGAGGCATTCGCCAAGTTATTCGAGATGGTTGAAATATTGGTTTGCTGAGCGTCAAGGCCAGTCTTACTTACCCATAGTGCTGGATGCATCTTAGTTTCCTTCTACCCTATTAACCCATGCGCAGTAACGAGCTTGAGGCCTCGTCCATCTGCTCCGCGGTTTTCATCAATTTCACTTGCATTTCAAAGTGGCGCTGTAGATCAATCATGCTGGTCATTTCGCCCACTGCATTCACGTTACTGCCTTCCAGTGCCCCTTTTAGGACTTTGACATTGGCATCCGCTTCGTAGGTTTTACCTGGTGTTTTCGACTTAAATAAGCCGTTCGCATCTTTGTAAAGTTCATTGTTAGCCGGACGAACCAGCTTCAAGCGATCAATTACTTCCATTGCTTCGGGTGGCGCACCTTGTGGTAATACCGAAATAGTACCATCAGTGCCAATTTGAATTTTACTGATAGGGAGAGGAACAAAAATTGGGCCGCCATTTTCGCCCATCATCAAGTTACCATTCGAGTTTTGCAACATGCCCGTTTGGTCGATTTTTAAGTGACCCGCGCGGGTATAGGCTTCTTGGCCTGATGGGTCCATCACGGCTAACCAACCTTGGTCTTGAACCGCGACATCTAAATCACGACCCGTCGTCATTACTGAGCCTTGCGAGAAATCTTGGCCAGGGCGTTCAGTCATCGCAAAAACACGACTTGGTAAACCTTCACCGTATGCTTGCATACTGCGAGCTTGTTCAAGATCGGCACGAAAACCCGTTGTTTTTACGTTAGCAAGGTTGTTGGCATGCAGCTGCATACCATGCATGTCTTGCTTTGCCCCACTCATGGCAAGAAATAGCGCGCGATCCATATTACTCTCCCATCATCATATGACGAGAATTAAGCAATAAATATGCCACTATTTAATAATGTTACTTATCAAAATGTTAGATAACTGGAGGCAAGATATAACGGAAGGGTGCCAATTTCATGGCGGCAGATATGACAAATTTTGCCGCCTTACATAGAGGCGGCAAAATCAATAAAGCAGGATCCGAACTATTTATAAAGATGAATGCTGAGCACTCATACTAATTAACGGATTTGAAGAATAGTTTGTTGTAGCTGGTTATCGACTTCTAGCGCACGTGAGTTAGCCTGGAAGTTACGCTGCGCGGTAATCAAATCAACCAACTCTTGGGTCATATCGATGTTTGATTGCTCAAGCGTACCACTCTTAATCGCACCAAATGCACCTTGGGTTGCTTCACCCCAAATTGCTGCACCTGAGTCCTGGCTCGCTACCCACTGAGTACCGCCCTTCGATACCAAACCTTGTTCATTAGGTACACGTACCATACCAACACGGCCCAAGGTGACGTTTTCACCGTTACTGTAAGTCGCAACGATAGAACCTTTCGGATCGATGTCTACTTTTGCAAGGTAGCCCGTTGTTGCACCATCTTCATTAAAGCGGCGCACCTCAAATGGGGCTGCGTACTGGGTTGGTTCGTCATAATTAAAGGTCAGAGTTTGTTGATCATCACCACCGTTCATCTGAATACCTGCCGCTGCAAAGCTATCAGTAACGATAGGATTACCACCATTGATGGTTTTTACAGAACCGTCAGAGTTAAAGTCTAACACTGTACCTTTGTGACCCGTTGCACTGGTTGAACCGCCATTAGTTACATTCAACGGCTTTTCACCGTCACTATCCGTAACCGTATAATGAGATACCCAGCGATTTGGCGCTGTATTATCTTTGGTGTAATACGTGCTCATCTTATATGGCTGACCCAGTGAGTCGTAAATCGTTACTGAGGTTGATTTGTCGTACGTTGCAGGATCATTGTGGTTAAACAATGACGCATCTTTTGCATCTGCATTGGCAGGTAAGTTCACACCCACTTGCACATTGGTTGATGCACGAGGCTGACCAAATTGATCTGGCACTTTCAACGCCTGTGGTTCGTACGATGTTACTTGATCAGTTTCTGAGTCCACTTTATAGCCAAGCAAGTACTGGTTCTCGGAGTTAACCATGTAGTTGTCTTTGTTTAAGTGGAATGCGCCGTTACGGCTTAAACTATTATTTTGTGGTTGTAGGCTATCGTCAGCAACCGCAAAGAAACCACTGCCTGAAATACGCATATCAAGCGGGTTATTGGTGTAGATGCTTGAACCTTCGTGGAATTGCTGAGCAACCACTGAAGTTTGTACACCGCCACCGGTAGTCGTTTTTGCATTCGAAAAAATCGACGATGAGTACACATCACCAAACTCAGCACGCGACTCTTTAAAACCATATGTATTCGAGTTCGCAATGTTGTTACTGGTAGTATTAAGGTCTTTCTGCGATGCCCCGATACCACTAAGTGAAATGTTAAAACCCATGATCTATTCTCCGAATCCCTAAACCTTATTAAACCTTACCGACTTCTAAAACTTCAGCCAATTTGAATGGTGAATCCAAACCAGCAAGGTTTAGCATGACATTGCCATCACCATTTCCTAGCAAGACGCTATTTACGTTTGCATAGGTTGATACGTCGAATTCACGGCTTTCACCGCCAACCAGACCTGCCGCCTTAACTTGGTATCGACCTTCAGGCAATGGGTTGCCGTTTTCATCCATACCATCCCAATCAAGGCGATGTTCACCTGGTGGTTTCGCACCAAGATCCATTGTCTTAATTAATTGACCTTGTTCGTTTTCAATCCGCACCATCAAGTTATCGAGGGCTTGTGGTAATTTCACCATGCCCGCAACACCACCTTCGATGCTCTTCACGGCGGTTGAACTTGGGATCAGTACATCACGGCCAACGAGCGAAGAAGCTTGTAGTGCTTGGCTTGAGGTCATTGCTGAATTCAAGCTACCAAATTGGTCATTCATTTGGCTGATACCATCAACCGTCGCAAATGATGCCATTTGAGCAATCATTTGGTCATTACCCACAGGTTTAAATGGGTCTTGTTGTGCAAGTTGCTTGGTAAGCAACGACAAAAAGTCTTCTTGCTTTAGCTCATTCTGACCTGTGGTTTTCTGTTCTTCTTGGACCTTTTTATCTTGCATCGCCTTAAGCTGATCAAGATACGTTAGGTTGGAAGCGCCACCTGCACCATTAATACCGGTCATTACTGAAACTCCTTACCTATTTGCCCATCTGTAATGTGCTCATCAGCATTTGCTTACTTGCATCAGCTACTTGCACATTACTTTGATAGGAACGCGATGCAGAAATCATATTGGCCATTTCTTCCATCACATTAACGTTTGGCTTGTAGATGTAACCTTCAGCATTCGCCATTGGGTGAGCTGGGTTGTATTCAGCACGCAACGGCTTTTGGCTTTCAACAATGCCTTTCACTTGGACAGGCACGCTGTCTTCACGGCGGTAACTGGCACTTTGCAATTCAGCCGCAAAAATAGGGTGACGTGCTTTGTACGTTTCTTCTGCAGAACTACTCACACTGTTCGCATTCGCAAGGTTACTTGAAGTGGTATTCAAACGAACCGATTCTGCACTCATGGCAGATCCTGCCACATTAAATACGTTAAATAGGCTCATTTATTATTCCCCTTTCAATGCCTTGGACATGTTCTGAAATTTAGAACCAAGAAAATCTAGTGATGCTTGGTATTCCAGTGAGTTCTGCATGAACAAACTTTTTTCTAATTGAGAGTCGACTGTATTGCCGTCGCCAGTGTCGGGTTGCGTTGGCACACGGTACATTTGCTCGCCCATTAATTTAGTTGAGGCAGAGATATGCCGCTCGCTGGTACGGCTAAGGCCAATGCTTGCCCCAGACTTTGCCGCTTTCAGTGCGCGATCGAAATCCATGTCCTTTGCTTTATACCCAGGGGTATTGGCATTAGCGAGGTTACTCGCTAGAGTTTCTGCACGCTGAGCGCGGATCCCAACCGTATGTTGGTGAATACCTAATGCTTTATCAAAAGAAATGGACATAGCTGCCTCCAATTAACCTGAGTAGTTAAATGCAAAGACAATGCCAAGTTTTAGGTTTGAGGAATATATAAAAATGAAGAATGAAAAACGGCGTCGTTCGCTTATCGGGTGAATCAAATAAGCAGCGCGTAAATAAAGAGGATAAAGGTGGCATTGCCCACATACATTGGTAGAGCAATTAAATGAAGCAATGCCATATTAAAACCAGTACGAAACGTTAGGTCTACTCGATTGTATCGCTACAACCCAATATTTAGACCACGCCCATATTGATTGCCAGCGTGAGCGCTGGCTGCAACCTGATTATTTTAGCTTGTAGATGATACCTGGGTTACAGCGGATCATTTCAAACTTATCAGTCAAACCAGTTAACGACTCAGATGCACCAAGGAACAAATAACCACCAGGGTTAAGTGATGCCGCCATTTGGTTAAGTACTTTTGATTTCATCTCTGGCGAGAAATAAATCAATACGTTACGACAAAAGATAATGTCGAATTTACCTAATAGCGCGTAACTGTCTTTTAAGTTCTGCGGACGGAAGTTAACCATACGCTTCACTTTGTCGTTCACTTTCATGCGGCCGTCACCATTGTCTTCAAAGAACATACGGCGACGTTCTGGTGATAAACCACGGCTTAATGCTAGGTTGTCATACACACCTGCACGGCAAGTATCTAGCATTGTTTGCGAAATATCTGTAGCCGTTAGACTAACAGTTGGCAGCAAACCTGGACGACGAGCTTGAGTTTCCAAGATTGTCATCGCCAGTGAATACGGTTCTTGACCTGATGAACTCGCTGCAGACCAAATTTTAAGTGGTCGTTTGTTCGCTGCAAGTTCTGGCAGAATTTTATCTGACATCACGGTGAACGGGTAGCTGTCACGGAACCATAAAGTTTCGTTTGTCGTCATCGCATCAACAGCTGCAACGCGAAGTTCGCGATTACGGCCAGTGATCACTTGCTGCAATAATTCAGACAGAGATGATAGCGAAAATCGGCTGACTAATGGACTTAGGCGACTACGCACTAAGTACTGTTTGCTGTCGCCAAGGACAATGCCACACTGAGCTTCTAGAAATCGGCAAAAGTCTTTATATTCTTGGTCTTTTATTGTTATAGCTGTCATCTACTACTCTTTAATACACGGTTGCATTTCAGCGTTTTTTTGTTACTCATGGCCTACTCAGCTAATAAAATCACTGCTTAATAAGCCAATTGTAATCTTTAATTATGCTTCAACTGGCATGGCGGCTTTAACCGCTGCACCGAGTTCATCTGGGTTAAACTTAGGAATGAAGGCATTAGCCCCCACACGCTCAACCATAGCTTGGTTGAAAACACCACTCAACGAAGTATGAAGAATAACGTGAAGATCTTTTAAATTAGGATCGTTACGAATTTCGGCTGTCAGCGTGTATCCATCCATTTCCGGCATTTCGATATCAGAGATAACGAGCGCCAACTGTTCATAGATACTGCTTTCTTTCGCCATTTCACGCAGTTTTACAATGGCTTCGCGGCCATCTTTAACCAACACACATTCACAGCCAATCGCTTCAATAGCACGCTGAACTTGTTTACGTGCCACACTTGAATCATCGGCAACAAGTACACGGCGTACTGCCGTAAAGTCTTCAATCAACTCTTCTAGCACTGTATCTGTAATGTCGGTGTTCACTGGTGAAATTTCATCAAGGATTTTTTCAACATCCAAGATTTCCACTAGCTCGCCATCAATTTCTGTCACGGCCGTTAGGTAGTTCGCTTTACCAGCACCTTTTGGCGGCGGCAAAATCGATTCCCAGTTCATGTTGATTATACGCTCAACAGATGAAACCAAGAAACCTTGAATTGAACGGTTAAATTCAGAAATGATAACAAAACAATTATTCAGATCATCGATTGGGCGACCGCCAGTAGCTAGGCTCATATCGATAACAGAGATAGTCTGACCACGGATATGTGCAATACCTTTCACCAATGGGTGCAGGTTAGGCATGGTGGTCAATTTAGGGCACTGTAAAACTTCTTTCACCTTAAAAACGTTAATGCCGTAACGCTGACGTCGGTTTAAGCGGAACGTAAGTAGTTCCAGACGGTTTTGGCCGACAAGCTGGGTGCGCTGATTCACTGAATCAAGTATTCCCGTCATACAGGTGACTCCATCTAAAGATTTTTATATTTAAGCGGGTGATCGCAAGCAATCTATTTGCGAATCACATATTATGGACTTCATCACTTGCGATTTCAGCCCCTGCAATATTGTTAATATGAGTAAAACAGTGACAAATAAAGCACATTTTTCACCCTTATTACTGATAGTCGGCATCTTCGCGATTATCTTTAGCACTATTGTACATGGAACAAGTACAAATTATCTACATACCGTACAGCAAACGGCAGAGGATTTTGTCACTGACAGCCTATCAGCACCACAAAACGGCGAGCTACAAGTAACGGCAACCCAGCTTGATTCACGATTACGCCTCGCTGAATGTACCGTTCCTCTCAATATTTCGGTTCCCGGCAAACAATCAATGACCGGCAATGTCACTGTACTTATCAATTGTCCATCAGAAGGCTGGCAAGTATATGTGCCTGTGCGAGTAAAGCTACTATTACCACGTGTTGTTGCAACTAAACCTTTGCCAAGAGGCACTGTGCTATCAGCATCAGACCTCACCATCAAGCTGGTTGAAAACCGCTTCCAACGCAGTGTTAGCTTTGAAGATCCAAACCAAGTTATTGGTTCTAAAGTAAAACGTGGCGTTAATATGGGCGATACGATTGAAGGCAATGATATTTGCTTGGTATGCCGTAATGATTCAGTGTTAATCCGTGCCGGTGGTAGTGGACTGAATATTGTCACCAATGGTACTGCGCTAGGTGATGGTGCACTTGGCGAACAAGTCCGCATCCAAAATAACAAATCCAAACGTGTGGTCGATGGTATCGTTACGGGTGTTGGTGAAGTGACCGTAAATTTTTAATTTAGGTGCTAAAGTTATAATATTCACGGCCGATAGTAGATACCCAAGCTACCTCTATTAGGTACTTGAATATTCAATCAGTATTTTGTTCAAAGGGTTAATCTTATGGCAAATATCGATCAGCTCCGTACCGGACAACCCATTCCGACTACGCGTAGTAATCAAACCAAAGTAGGTAGTACATCATCTGATGCGCCATCGACAGCTGCTGCTGCGTCGAGCCCGCGTGTGAAAAATGATGCTGTATCCCTTAGCGCACAAGGAAAAGCAGTGGGACAAATCCACCAACAACTTGCAGCTGAACCCAGTTTTGACAGCGCAAAAGTTGCCGAAATTAAACAAGCTATCGCAGATGGCTCGTACAAAGTTGATGCTGACAAACTTGCATCAAATATGACAAAATTTGAAGATGAGTTACGTGGTATTTAAGGGGAAGTAACCCTTCCCTTTAACCATAACAATTCATAATTTCCTGCTAACCATCGGTAACCTTAGATGTCTCAGACCATAGATCAGTTGCTTGAATTACAACACGCAACATTAATGTCGTTGTCTCGCCTTCTTGAGCAGGAAAAAGGGGCGATCGTCTCGCGTCAATCTACTGAAATTGAGCGTATTGCTAAAGAAAAACTCAATCTTATCCATAAGGTCCAACAACAAGACCACCTCATTGCTAGCCATACTCAACGTCAACTATTAACAGAGTCCCCAACTCACATCGAGTCTGTTAATACCATCAAAGCCTGCGCCGCTCGCTGTAAAGAACTCAATGAAATTAATGGTGAAGCACTTCAACGTGCACAGCTAAGCTTTCATAAATTAAATAACTTATTCCAGCAAAGCCGCGGCAAGCATCAAATGACCTACAACAGCGAAGGAGCAGCACAAAATATTCGTACGTTAGGTACCAATATTAAAGCATAAACTCTCTTCACATTACCTTATGCCTCTCGGCTACAACATTCATCCTGCAAAAAATCAATTACTTGCTGTAAGGCATCATACTGTGGCACACAATAAAGTGTTCGCCCTTCCCGATGCTGCTTAACTAGACCTGCCGCCACCAAACTTGAAATATGGTGTGACAAGGTTGAACCAGGAATACCCAACTCTTCTTGTATATCACCAACGGCTAAGCCTTGATGACCCGACTTTACCAAATGCTTAAAAATCTGAAGACGTGTCGGATGACCTAGTTCTTTCAGGGCCTTAGCAAAAAATTCGATATCCATAACTTCTGACCTTACTTCATCTCGGTAATTTATATTTCGATAATAGCAGAAATATATTGACGATGAAATTAATTGCACCTATATTTCGACTATTCCAGAAATATAGATTTAACTATAAAGTTTAAGGCTTACTATGATCACTCCAAGCATGCTCACTATGGCAAAAGACACCTTAGATATGTTTGTTTTTCTTGCTGCTGAGCTAACCGTCCTATTTTTACTTATCAGCTACGCTGTTGGGATCTTGCAGGAGTATATTTCCCCAGCAAAGATCCAGCAGATCTTAAGTGCGAAGAGAGGAAAAGGGTATATCATCGCAGCGTTCCTTGGCGCAATTACCCCCTTCTGCTCATGCTCAACGATTCCGTTTCTAAAAGGATTACTGCGCGCTAAAGCAGGGTTTGGCACCATGATGGTATTTTTGTTTGCTAGCCCACTGCTAAATCCAATTATTATTGGCTTGTTTGCGGTTACCTTTGGCCTACAAGTGACAGTGTTCTACTTCATGGTTGCGATGGGTGTTTCCGTTATTGCCGGTTACACACTTGAAAAGCTAGGCTTTGAGCGTTACATCAAACCAGAAGCTTATGAAGCACCAGCATCTAAAGGCTGTGGCTCAAGTTGTGGCAGCAAGGCTAAGCCTGTTAGTAAATGGGTTAGAGTATGGCGATCTACATGGGTAGACTTCAAAAAGGTACTTCCTTACCTGATTGGTGGTATTGCAGTTGGTTCGATGATTTATGGCTTTATGCCAACAGAATGGGTTGCAAGTGTAGCGAATGACGATAATATCTTTGCCATTCCTGTCGCAGCCGTGATTGGTATTCCACTCTATATTCGTGCAGAAGCAGTTATCCCACTTAGTGCTGCATTAGCCGCAAAAGGCATGGGATTAGGTGCAGTCATGGCATTAATTATCGGTAGTGCGGGTGCAAGTCTAACGGAAGTTATTCTATTAAAGTCGATATTCAAAAATAAAATGATTATCGCGTTCCTTGTTGTCATTCTTGGAATGGCAATCAGCGCAGGTTACCTTTACCAAATATTGTTTCCTGCAATGTGATGATTAATCTCATTGTATATTAAGACATCAAAAAGGGACAGAATTAACACATCTGTTCCTTTTTATTATTCCCCGAAGTGTAAGGATAAATACCATTGTTACAACAAATATACACCCATGAAGAATCATTACATTTAATGTAAGCATTTCCCATCCTGTTATACTTTTTAAAGGTATATTTATCTCCCTTATCCATAACATACCTTTAAAATATCTCACCTGCGTATATAATACCCATCTTAATATT
>NZ_NOIF01000004.1:52754-73711 GCF_002265265.1 Photobacterium sanguinicancri | reverse complement strand
TTTTAAAATCATACGTTTACTTATCTCGTCGTTATAACTGAAATTATCCCTGAGCTATTTTTATTTAAATGCATTATTTAGCGTTATATTCACAGCCTTGTTTCGCATTGCAAAATTTGTAAAATAAACCTTAGTGGTGTCATTAATTTGACTGAATTGGTTTCGGCAGACATTTCTAAATGAAATGTGCAGGTGTGGATATGAAGCGCAGTCATCGTTTACAGAAAGGGGTTGCAAGTATTGAATTTGCCCTTGGGTTCATAGTGTTATGGTTTATGACTGTAATGATTATGGATATAGGGCTGAGGAATTATACTGTTGCCGTTGTAAATTTTGCAGCCTCAGAAGCGACGCGAGATGTCAAAGTTCGCCATTTTGAAACTGAATCAGAGTTTGAAAAATACTTTGAAGAAGTATTAAGTGAAAATGCTTTTTCATTATGGGGAGCATTAAATCATGACAGTGAACTCACGGTAGATATGAAGCAGTACCCTAATATTGATGCTTTAGTGGGAGAGCGCCAGCTAATGAATCAAAGTATCGCCTCTGCGCCGATTGCCTCTTATCTTATAACTTTTAATTACAAGCCATTAATTACTCTTGGTGACTACACGTCATTCCCAATTAAGCGGGAAGTGATTGCGGTGCAAGAATACGGCCGTCGAGAGTCTTAAGGTATGTTTACTCATAGTAATAAAAAAATAACTAACCAAACGGGTTCAGTTGCAATTGAATTGACCTTTGTTGTTGGTGCTCTTGCGATGTGCATGATGTTCGCGGGTGATTTAGCAGCAAAGATGACGATTCAAGGTGAGTTAGATAATTTAAGTTACTCTATGGCAAACATAGTGCGAGATCGTACGGCGTTATATTCTCATGCTGATAATGTTCGCGAAGAACTGAGTAGACAAGATGCAGAACAAATCGATCGAATCGTGAGAAGTAACCTGACTCGACAACGAGCTGGATTTAATAACGATAAATATGCCGTTATCGTTGAAGGCGTAACTTTTGATAGTGCTAGTAATGCGAATACGCCTGCCACAGTGAAGCAACTGAAGTCTTTTCATTTAGGCAATAAACAATTGAATTGTAATCCCCCTCCTTCTTCGGAATTTAAAGCATTAACGCCATACACCAATAAAAAACGTTATATGCCAATGTATCGAGTCACTATTTGTTATGAGAGCCCAAACCTGTTTTATACTTTTTCTGGTGCAGAAGAAGGGGCGTTAGTCATTCAATCTTCAAGCATTAACGTGGGGCGCTAGCACGATGCAAAATTATAGTAAGCAATCTGGCGTTGCTGCAATTTGGTTTGTCTTAGTCTTTATTGCTCTCGCAAGCTTAACGGCCTTGGGCGTTGAAGGGGCACGTTATCTTAATAATAAAGCCCGCTTGGGGGATGCCCTTGAAACGGCCTCTTTATTATTGGCAGCACAAGAAGCAAAACAATCTGAAGATGAAAGAAACCAGGCATATGTTACGCAAGTTGCCCGTAGTTATTTGCCAGATGCCAGCACCTCTTTACCACAATTGGATATTCACTATCGAAGCGGTGAAGAGACGATTGAGATCGATGGTAAGCAGCAAGATGTTGAATTTCTTCAATACAAAGTGACGGCGTCGACTCAACATGATTCGTGGATGAATATGCCAGATGCGCCCTCATTTGATGAAACTCAGAATATAAGTAATTTTGCCGCGGCTAAAAAAGTTGCGATTAAGTCCGGGGTGAGTGATGCTTTTTTAGTTATGGATCATTCCCTTAATATGAACAGTAATACCTGCCAGATTAAATATCCGGGTAGTAATATCTATAAACACCAAACAGCAAAATTATTTATCGCTCACCAATTAGCCCATGAATTTATTAATCGTAAGCAAGGGATCTCGGTAGATAAGAGTAAAGAAGATATTGAGCCAATTGAGGGGAATGTCGCAGTATTTCCATTTGATACCCGTACCTCAAATTTTTCAAATGATCAGTCTGGAAGTGGTAATTTGCCGCTCTGCCAAAACCACCTTGATTTTTACAGTGCAAGTGAAGAAAACAGCATTAATGGCCTTGGCGTTGATAAAGGGTTTGGTGAAATAGATTGGAATCACTCCAGCATTAAATGGTTGACGATGGGAGAGGCGTTAAACCGTCAAGATGCTCTTGGTACTTATGTGAATGAAACCTATAACACTCAAGACAAGATTGGCCAATGGTTGCCTGATGCTGAGAAGCATATCGATTATTGGGAAACCGTTAATTCTATTGCGGGCCGTAATGCTTTAGCTGACACATCACGAGAATCAAACTTAATGGCGTTTCCTGATAATCGCCTTTGTCGTGGTAACTTTATGACGGTATCGATTACAAACCCTAAGTTCAATACAGAAAAAAATAAGGTAGGTGGATATTTAGGGTTAATTAATTCATTTACTTCTAATTCACCGATTACGCAAAATAGTGCGCATAAGCCTGGAAGTTACATTGGTGGTTGGAGTGCATCATATCAAGGCATTTTACAGGCACTGAATGATTACCATCATCATGGAGACAAGGACAAACAGTCGACGATGGTCGTTATTTTAGGTGGTGGAGATCGCCCAAGAGCCAGTGATAATTTGCGCTATAAGAATGGTCAGGTGATCGATCACTCTAATATATTAAAAAAACTGAGTGATCATGGGCTGTGTGAGAAGATTAAGAGCGATTACCCTAAGCTGAATTTATTTGCGATAGGGATTGATGTGGATCCTAAGAGTTTAAAAGGCGTGACCAAGAGGACTGGCGGGTGTATTGATGATGCGAACACCTCAATGATTGACCACAAGGCAGCCACTGGCACGACAGGATCAACAGATATTTGCTGGGGAGGCACTTCACCTGTCGGCACCGACTTCTCCCTTACGGATTATGGTGTGTCGACCATTAGCGCAATTGTCAGTGCTGGATTAAATGCTGGTGGGGCTGCGGGCCAAAAAGAAGAAGTCGGAAGTATTTACGATCGACGTACTCAATAGCACTGCATTATTGTTTGATCATTATCGTCCTGATGGTGGGC
This sequence comes from Photobacterium sanguinicancri, assembly GCF_002265265.1. GTDB lineage: Bacteria > Pseudomonadota > Gammaproteobacteria > Enterobacterales > Vibrionaceae > Photobacterium > Photobacterium sanguinicancri. The sequence goes on along the minus strand of NZ_NOIF01000004.1, from coordinate 70,655 downwards.
GGTACCTTTCTTGAGACTCTTTGCAAAATACTGACCTGCTTTTTACAAACCTAATAGCCCGTTTTCTGACGGGCTTGTTATACTTGTTGTTGATTTATCTAACCTATATAGGCTTTTCGTGTTACGTCATTTAACTATCGCAGTGTGCATTATTGGTTTGGCTGGTTGTGCTAAACCTACCGATCGAGGGCAGCAGTACCTTGACGGTGATTTCGAGCAAGTCTTGAATCAAGTTGAGTCAGTAAACTCGGATAAAGTCCGAGATTACAGCCAATTTGATGCGCAGATGACGAAAGTGATTGAACGCTCACCCTCCATGGCGGAAAAGTACTTCCCACTTTATAACCAAATTCAGAGTTGGGCCGCGCATTCTGGCGATCCTACTGAGTTGGCTAATTATGGTATTCAAGCTGCACAAATGGGTGGCGGTGATGGCTACGGTAATGTGATGTTCACTGGCTATTTCTCGCCTGTTATTGAACTGCGTCATCAAGCAAACGAGAAGTTTAAATACCCGGTTTATGGTATGCCGAAATGTGATGGTAAGTGCCCAACGCGTACAGAGATAAACAATGGCATATTGGCGAATCAGCAACTGGAGCTAGGCTACAGCGCCTCTATGCTCGATGTTTTTATGATGGAAGTGCAAGGCAGTGGCTTTGTCCATTTTGATGATAATGATGAGTTACAGTATTTCGCTTATGCGGGCAAAAATGGCCATCCTTACGTCAGTATTGGTCGCATTCTGATTGAACGAGATCAAGTGCCGCGTGAGAAAATGTCACTAAAAGCTATCTCTGATTGGGTGGCGCAGCAAGATGAAGCGACGGTGCGCGAACTGCTAGAGCAAAACCCATCGTATGTCTTCTTTAAGCCGCAAGAGAGCTTGGATGTAATGGGAACCGCGGGTATTCCATTATTGGCGCACGCGTCAGTTGCCGCTGATCGTGAATATTTACCGATGGGCAGTGTGATTTTAGCAGAAGTACCTCAGCTTGATAGTGAAGGTAACTGGAACGGCAAGCACGTACTGAAACTGCTGATGGCGTTAGATACCGGTGGTGCGGTGAAGAAAAATCACCTCGATCTATACCATGGTATGGGTGACCAAGCGGGTATTGATGCTGGGCACTACAAGCATTTTGGTCGTGTGTGGAAGTTAGGTTTACCCAATACAGCCACTGCCGATCCTTGGCTTGTGCCTGCACAGGCCGCCAAGGCTGAATAGAGGTTACCTCTCGGTAAATACTCTGCCATTTTTATCCTTAGTTTGCTTTTTACACCACTTGCGCAAACTGGACAATTCTTAATAGAGCGCGTATAACACGCGCTCATTCTTTATCTGAACGACCTAGCTAGCAGTGAATATCCTATGCGCGAATTAGATACCCCAGCCTCAGACAGTTATAACCAACGTTTTGGTGGCACACGTCGCCTTTATGGTAACAGTGAAGTAGAGATTTATCGGGCTGCACATGTCTGTGTGATCGGTATTGGCGGTGTTGGCTCATGGGCTGCAGAAGCATTAGCGCGTTCAGGTATTGGTGAGTTGACGTTAATCGACATGGATGATGTCTGTGTGACGAACATTAACCGTCAGATCCATGCGATGACGGGGACTGTGGGTCAGAGCAAAATTGAAGTAATGGCGGAACGTATAAAGCTCATCAACCCTGAGTGTCAGGTGAATTTGATTGATGACTTTATTACACAAGAGAACATTCGTGAATACATTGATGGTCGCCACGATTACATCTTAGATGCGATAGATAGCATGAAGCCAAAAGCAGCATTATTGGCACACTGTAAGAGTAATAAGTATAAAGTGATCACCACGGGTGGCGCGGGCGGTCAAACCGATCCGACTCAAATTCAAATCACGGATTTGACCAAGACGATTCAAGATCCACTGGCGAAAAAACTGCGCGATACACTACGTCGTCATCATAATTTTCCGACTAATCCCAAGCGTAAGTTTGGCATCGATTGTGTGTATTCAACAGAGCAACTGAAGTACCCACAAGCGGATGGCTCGGTCTGTAATATGAAGGCGTCAGCCGAAGGGCCTAAGCGTATGGATTGTGCCAGTGGCTTTGGTGCAGCAACAATGGTGACAGCGACATTTGGTTTTGTTGCCGTTTCTCGTGTGTTGCAAAAGCTAGTACAAAAACACCTAAAATAACGGATAGTTATTACACCGTTCAAGAATATAAAAAAGCGGCTCGCGTAGTGATACGGAGCCGCTTTTTTGTTATTTAATTTGAAGTGTTCATGCGTTTGTAGCAGTCACTTTAATTTGCTCAACAATGGCTTTAAGCCCATTGCCACGCGATGGGCTGAGGTGTTCAATTAAACCTAAACGGTCAAAATACGCATCAATATCAAATGCTAAAATATCACTCGCAGACTTGCCTTCATAGGCTGCTAAGACCAGAGTAATTAAGCCTCGAACGATACGTGCGTCAGAGTCAGCGGCAAAGTGGAACACACTGTTTTGATTCTCGTGTGCCAACCAGACGAGACTTTCACAACCACTGACGGTGAGATCGGCGAGCTTAAATTCATCAGGTAATACGGGAAGCTTTTTGCCTAATTGAATGACGGTACGATAACGGTCTTCCCAGCCTTTGGCTGTTTGCATTTGCGCGACAATATCGTCAGCGGTAATTTCAGTCCCAAATGGGTGGTGCGGTAATGTCATGGTCTTTCCTTACAGCAGGCTACAGGCTTTGTGTAGCGCAGCGATAAAACAGTCAATGTCTTGTTCAGTATTATAAAGCGCGATTGACACGCGTAATGTACCTGTTAATCCTAACGCATCAAGCATTGGGTGGGCACAGTGATGACCCGCACGCAGTGCGACGCCTTGCTGATCAAGTAAGGTGGCAATGTCTTGATGGTGTACGCCATCAACAACAAAAGAGAACAGGCTTGCATGGTCTTGTAGCCCAACAATCCGTAAGTCTTCAATATCTTTAATACCCTCGATAGCACGCTGGCGAAGGCTCGCAATATGTTGTTCGGCTTGTGGTTGATTAATGGCTTGAAACCAATCAATGGCTGTCGCAAGGCCAAGGCTACCCGCAACATTGGGAGTACCCGCTTCAAATTTACCAGGAACGCCTGAATAGGTGGTGCCGTTGAAGCTGACTTTTTCTACCATCTTACCGCCGCCGTGCCACGGTGGCATCGCTTCTAGTAATGCTAGCTTGCCATACAGAGCGCCAATGCCAGCAGGGGCAAACAGTTTATGGCCAGAGAAAACATAGAAGTCAGCATCCAGCGATTGAACATCTATCGCTTCGTGCACCACGCCTTGAGCACCATCAACGACGACAACTGCACCATGTTGGTGAGCTTCGTCAATTATTTGCTCAATTGGATTTCGGGTGCCTGTGACGTTGGTGATATGGGCTATCGCCACTATCTTGGTTTTGTTTGATAGTAATTGGCTAAAAGCCGCCATATCGAGCGAGCAATCTGAACACATCGGAATTTTGACGACTTTTGCACCCGTCTGCTGGGCCACTATTTGCCACGGAACAATATTGGCATGATGTTCTAATTCGCTGACGAGGATCTCATCATTAGGTTGCAACGTTTGGCGGGCATAGGTTTGGGCGATTAAGTTTAATGCTTCTGTTGCACCACGGGTCCAAATAATTTCACGGTTACTGGTCGCGCCTAAAAAGCGCTGTACAGTTTCACGTGCTTGTTCAAACTTGGCAGTGGCTTTGGCTGTCAAAGAATGGCTGCCACGGTGAACGTTAGCATTTTGACCGCTGTAATATTGCTGAATGGTATCGATCACCACCTGCGGTTTTTGCGCAGTCGCTGCACTATCTAAATACACTAAAGGTTGGCCATTACAGCTTTGCTGCAAGGCGGGAAACTGGGCGCGAATCGCATCGATAGAAAATTGTGCAGTCATGGTGGGTCACATTGCTAATGTTCAAGCCCACAATTGTACTCTAAATTGCCGATTTTGGGTATGAAGGGCCGGTTGGGTGACAAAGCCCGCTTTTTTGGCAAAAAAAAAGCACTGCGTTGGGGCGCAGTGCTAAAAATGATTTTGACAGACAGGTCAAATATACAGGAAGTAACAATTGGTAGATAACTACCGATCCGACACAACTCGGACAATATGCAAACACAACATCGCAACATTGGTTAAGTACAAATGCTACAGAGCAAAAAACTTGTACTACGCCTCAGCTGCGAAACGAATAATAGGGTTTCTGTGGCACTTGAGCAATGGACAATTTATAATGATTACCATAAAAAAAACTAATGTTATGGTCAGGTAGGAAAAGTATGTCGAGACGTTTACCCCCGCTCAACTCATTAAAAGTATTTGAAGCCGCAGCAAGGCACTTAAGTTTTACCCGTGCAGCGGAAGAACTATTTGTCACACAAGCAGCTGTAAGCCACCAAATTAAAGCGCTAGAAGAATTTTTAGGGCTCAAATTATTTCGTCGTCGTAATCGTTCTTTATTGCTGACGGAAGAAGGGCAAAGTTACTTTCTCGACATAAAAGATATTTTTTCTGCAATTTCAGATGCCACAGATAAGGTATTAGAACGCGGTGCTAAAGGTGCGTTAACCATTAGTTTACCTCCTAGTTTTGCCATCCAGTGGTTAGTCCCTCGTCTGAGTGACTTTAACGAAAAACATCCCGATATAGATGTACGCATTAAAGCGGTCGATTTGGATGAAGGATCACTCACGGATGACGTCGATGTCGCGATTTACTACGGACGTGGAAATTGGTCGGGTTTACGCGTCGATAAAATGTACCAAGAATTTTTAATGCCAGTCTGCTCGCCAATGCTACTGAACGGGCCAAAACCCTTACGTTCCTTAGATGACTTGAAGCTGCATACCTTATTACACGATACCTCGCGCAAAGAGTGGAAGAACTATGTTCGCCAATACAACGTTGCAGGAACAAACGTTAACCAAGGGCCGATATTTAGTCACTCAACCATGGTATTACAAGCTGCGGTACACAGTCAGGGGATTGCACTCGGTAATAATGTATTGGCGCAACCCGAACTTGAAGCGGGTCGTTTAGTGTGTCCGTTCGATGAAGTCCTGCTGAGTAAAAATGCGTTCTATATTGTTTGCCAAGAAAAGCAGGCAGATACGGGGCGTATTCAGGTGTTCCGTGATTGGGTATTAACCAAAGCTGCACGTGAACAAGAGGACATGCCTGATGTCTAATAATGTTTCGAACTCGATACAAAATGAAGCTAAAACTGCGGATTATCCGACGTACATTGTTGATGGCCCCTGTGAAAAAACAGCTAAAGCCACCTTCTTGTTTGCGCATGGTGCTGGTGCGGGAATGGATCATGAATTCATGACAGCGATAGCGCAAGATATTGCAAAACAGGGTATTCGAGTGGTGCGATTTGATTTCCCTTATATGGTCAAGCGTCGTGAAGATGGAAAAAAACGTCCACCCGATCGCCAACCTAAACTTTTAATCGACTTTTTTCGCCATATTGGTGCGCACGAATCGGATACGCTTGTGATTGGTGGTAAATCCATGGGAGGGCGTATGGCCAGCCTGATGGTGAGTGAGGTTGCTGCTGAAACACCGAATGTGATGAATTGCCAATCGCGGGTAAAAGGTGTCGCTTGCTTAGGTTTTCCGTTTCACCCTCCGGGTAAACCAGAAAATTTTCGGGGTGAGCATCTAAAAACTATGGCAACGCCAACGCTTATCTTACAAGGAGAGCGTGATACTTTTGGTACACGCGAAGAAGTGGAAGCATGGCAATACAGTGATCAAGTTGAAACGGCTTTTTTACCTGATGGCGACCATGGTTTTAAGCCGCGTAAAAAATCGGGCCATACTGAGACCGCTAATCGGGCATTGGTTGTGAGCCAATTGGTTGATTTTATTCTTCGCTGTACTCAGCCTAAGAGTGAGTAAGCGATGACTAGCCTACCAAGGACAAAATCAAGCGTTGCATTAAGCGATGAATATGCAACGGCAAACCGAGCTCGCTGGATCCTCGTTTGTGCAACGCTTAGTGGGGCAATCACAGTGATGCTTGGAGCCTTTGCGGCACATGGGCTTAAAGCACAGTTATCGCCGTATCTACTTGATGTATTTAAGACTGGCGTTCAGTACCAAGGATTGCATTCGGTCGCGTTGATCGGATGTGGATTATGGGCACGCATTCTGCCGTCAAAAGCGGTATCATACGCAGCCCTATTTTTCGGTGCGGGCATTGTGTGCTTTAGTGGCAGCTTGTATGCGCTCGCATTAACGGGCATAAAATGGTTTGGACCCATCACACCACTGGGTGGGTTTTGTTTTATTTTTGGCTGGGTAGCATTAACTGTTGCTGCTTGGCGTTCAGCTGAGGGTTCAAAGTGAATCACGTAATTTTATACTGTCGTCCAGGCTTTGAAAAAGAATGTGCCGGTGAAGTTCAAGACAAAGCAAACAAACTGGAGTTGTATGGTTTCCCTCGGGTGAAAAACAATACCGGTTATGTTGTATTTGAATTTTACCAGCAAGGTGATGCGCAGAAGTTTATTAAACTGCAGCCATTTTCTTCACTTATTTTTGCGCGTCAAATGTTTGCAGCGAAGCCTTTGCTGACAGATTTACCGCAAGACGATCGTATTTCTCCTATCTTAGCGGCGGTTGATGGTTTCCCGCGCTGTGGCGAATTACGCATTGAAACGCCAGACACCAATGAAGCGAAAGAGCTGCTGAAGTTCTGTCGTAAATTTACCGTGCCGCTACGCCAAGCGATGCGTAAAAAAGAAATTCTTTACGCACAAGACAGCACTTGGAATCCAGCATTGCATGTGTGCTTTATTGCTCCAGGTTGTTGCTACGTGGGCTACTCATTCACGAACAATAACTCACAGTTCTTCATGGGGATCCCGCGTCTGAAATTCCCATCGGATGCTCCAAGTCGTTCTGCGCTTAAATTGGAAGAAGCCTTCCATGTCTTTATCCCTCGCGAAGAGTGGGATGAGCGTTTAGCGCCAGGTATGTGGGGCGTTGATTTAGGTGCATGTCCAGGTGGATGGACCTATCAATTAGTGAAGCGTTCAATGTTCGTTCACGCGATTGATAATGGCCAGATGGCGCAAAGCTTGATGGATACAGGTCAGGTTAAACACCACGAAGTGGATGGTTTTAAATTTGAGCCACCACGTAAGAACGTAACTTGGATTGTTTGTGACATGATTGAAAAGCCTGCACGCGTTGCACACTTAATGGGTGACTGGCTAATTAAAGCATGGGCGAAAGAGGCAATCTTCAACCTGAAACTACCAATGAAAGGTCGTTACGACGAAGTACTGCAAGATATTGAAAACTTGAAGCTGTACTTGGTTAAAAATGGCGTGAAGTTTAATCTTCAAGCTAAACACCTATACCATGATCGTGAAGAAATCACGGTACATATCCAACGTACAGATAACCGTTCAGCCTATTAATTTGTTGTCAGATACTGGATGTTAGATAAAAAAGCGGCCTCGTTAATGAGGCCGCTTTTTTGTTTTTGGATGAGATAGAGAAAGTTAACTCTAAAGGCTGTGCTACTTGGTTAGCGCGGTACTCATGATGTGGTTATTCAGGGGGTTGGTAGCGAATATCTTGCAGATTGAAGCCAAGCACTAAGTCTGTTTTCAATGACGAGACTTGTTTACTTGCACGTGCTGTATCTTCATTACCCGTGATTTTCTTTTGCCATTTTGGGGGTAAATCAGTGGCCGAGAGTACGGCTTCTAAGTCAGGATAGAGCCCCAATAACTCCACAGCCGCTTTAGGACCAATACCGGCGATACCGGGGATTTTGCTCGAACTAATTCCTGCTAATCCCCAATAATCAGTAAGTTGCTCTGGCGCAATACCGTATTCTTTTTTGACAAAAGGGGCGTCTAACCAACGCTGTTGGAAGTAATCACGTACCCGTAAGGTCGGTTGGAGTAATTGGCAGTATCCCTTATCTGTCGAGATAATGGTGACCTGTTGGCTGCGTGAGGCAACTTTGAGTGCCAAGGTGGCAACTAAATCATCGGCTTCATCACCATCTGATAGCAATGAATCAATACCGAGTGCCATGAATGCATCTTGAATTTTATCCATGCCTTGAGCTAACTCTTCAGGCATAGGTTTACGCCCTTCTTTATAATGTGGCAGTAGCTCTGCGCGCCAACCTCTGTCATCGCTGTGATGATCAAAGACGGCGACGATATGGGTGGGTTGGCTGTTGTTGATGATTTTATCTAGTGTCTGACAGCACACTTTGGCTGTATTTTCGACGTCAGGTTCACCTGGCTGAGCAGCATGAACACGGCGGATAAGGTTTAATGCATCAATAACAACAAGATGAATAGACATAGCACACAAAAAAAAGGACCTAGACAGGTCCTTTATTGTACGCGTTAAATTGTGTTATTTCATTACTGGTGGTGCAGTCACGATCTCATAGCAGGGTTCATACTTGGATCCTGGCAGTTTCATTCGCTGCTGTTCCACGAAACTTTTCAGTAATTTGTCCATCCGCTTCATTAGTACGCTATCGCCATTGATTTTAAAGCGACCCTTATGTTCGATTTCACGGATCCCTTCTTCCTTCACATTACCCGCAACAATACCTGAGAAGGCGCGACGTAAATTAGCGGCTAAATGTTCAGGGCGCTGATTCATGTGCAAATCTAAACTTGCCATCGAATCATGCGTTGGTTCGAACGGCAGTTGAAACTCGGGTGGGATTTTCAGCGACCAGTTATAACTGTAGGCATCCCCAGTTGCTAAGCGGTGCTCTTTGACTTGTGGCATCGCATTTTTCATGATGCGAGCAACCTCTGCAGGGTTGTCGATCACGATTTGATAATGCTTGGTGGCAGCCTCGCCTAAGGTATCGCGAATAAAGCTATCTAAAGTGCGGAAATAGGCTTCGCTTTCTTTCGGGCCTGTGAGCACTAACGGCATTGGTTGTGATTCATTTTCTGGTTCCATGAGGATACCGAGAATATAAAGCAACTCTTCGGCCGTACCTGCACCGCCAGGGAAAATGATAATGCCGTGACCAACACGGACAAAAGCCTCTAGACGTTTTTCGATGTCAGGTAGAATGACCAGCTCGTTCACGATAGGGTTCGGTGGTTCGGCCGCGATAATAGATGGCTCCGTTAACCCCAGAAAGCGACTGTCACCGTAACGTTGTTTAGCATGGCCAATGGCAGCCCCCTTCATCGGGCCCTCCATCGCACCGGGTCCACAACCGGTACAAATATTCAGCTCTCGTAAACCGAGCTCGTGACCCACTTCACGGGTGTATTGGTACTCAATCGGGTTAATCGAGTGTCCCCCCCAGCAGACCACCATGTTTGGACTTTCACCTGCACGTAGGGTATGGGCATTACGTAAAATACTGAATACGAAGTTGGTGATATGCGGTGCACTCGTCAGATTTAAATCATTACGTTGTTGAACGTGCATGTTCACATACACAATGTCACGCAGCACTGAAAACATATGTTCTTGAATACCACGAATGATTCTGCCATCCACAAAAGCATGCTCGGGCGGGTTCATCAATTCGAGTTTAATTCCACGCTCACGGCGCATGACGTTAACATCAAAACTTTTATTTTTTTCAAGCAGTTCTTTGGAGTTATCGGTATGACTGCCAGAATTCAGTACCGCAAGCGAACAGTTGCGGTAAAGACGGTAAATATCGCTAGAAGCCGTTGCTTTAAGGCGATCGACTTCGAGTTGTGATAGCAGATCCATGCTACCAACTGGGCTGATATGGGTAATCATGGTGACCTCCCTGTTCATGGGAAACAGCAGTTGCTGTGAGGAAAACGAGGAATAGATCCCTTTATCTGGGTTCAAATCGTTTAGTTCTTGGTTTTAGTTTGTGTGATTAGCAAGCCTGAATCGTTCGGGATTGATTATGGTTGTTGATAACGAATCATACTCAGGCGGTAAGCATAACTATTAGTATAGTCAGCTCTTTTTGCTTTTAGCTATTTAATATCAGTAGCTTAATTTTCACATTACACAGCAATATGTGCTTTGCCTAGTAATAAATGTACAGGGTGTGAGGTTTAAGCTATCCAGCTTAAGCGGTTAGAGCCGGTACTTTTAGCGGTATTGAGTGCTTTTTGGGTGCGTTCAATAATATTCGGAGGGGTATCGTTGGTGTCGAACATGGTCGCGCCAATTGAAACGGTAATTGAGACTTGTTGATCGCGAAAATGAAACGGCAGTTGAGCAACCGCTTCTCGAATGGTATTGATGCGTTTCGTTCGCTCTTCTTCTGTGGTATCTGGCATGATCACCATGAACTTATCGCCATCAAAACGGGCAATAAAATCGGTGTCATCAAGGCACTGATGAATAGTACGAGCGATGATTTTTAGCGCTTTATCACCCGCGACATAACCAAAGTTAACATTGGTTTCTTTGAAATTATCGACATCAAGCAGAGCGACACATAACGGGTGTTGGTATCGCAACCAGCGGCGGTATTCATGTTCTAGGCGATCGTTAAATGCAGCACGGTTATACACCTTGGTTAAATGGTCTAAGAACATTTTTCGTTCTTGGTTGTTTAATGATTGGTGATGTTCGGCCGTTTTTTCATAAAGTGTGATGACTTTATTTTCGTTATATGCCAATTGATCCAATAACTCGCGCTCTCGTTTTTCGAGCGCGTGAGTACGTTCAATTAAGACCTGTAATTCAGAGCTGATTGTTTCAAGCTGTGGTCGCCATGTCTCGAGGTTTTCTTGTTCTTTCAACCCTTGCTTCATCTGCTGAGATAAGGCTGAGACCCCTGATATCATGGTATGACGTTGTTCGATTAAGGCGCTTGATTGGTCTACTGCTTGGTGGGTGGTTTTTTTTAGCGCCGCCAAATCACTGTGTACGCCATCGACAAATTTTTGAGTCGAACGGCGATCTTGGTGATGGCCATTGATCACTAATCGTAAAATAATTAATGCGTGCTCTACGAGTCTTTCTGCTGTGACACCAGCCAATAGCTTATTACGAATATCTAGCAGCGTGGCGCTGTTGTCATCAGTAAAATCTAGATCGGTGATAAGGTGCTGTAATTCACAGCTAAGATGAATCAATACATCTTGATCTATGCTGTTACTTTGATGCTGATTGGTTGAGTTTGATAGTAGTTTAACCGCGCTTTCGTACAGTTCTAATAGGCGTATTAGACGGTTGTGATTATCACTTAAACTATCAGGTGATGCTGACAATATATTGCGAAGGTCACGTTTGAGCTGCGGAGGTAAGCCACGAACCCGATTTAGCGTATCACCGCTTAAGTGAATATGTTGCTCAAGGTTTTGGCTTGCTTGTTCGGTGAGTGCCGCTTGACGAGTGACGAGACGCTCAATTAAGGCTAATCGTGGGATCAGCTTGCTGATGTCTTTGGGTTGCTCTAGGTCGTGACGTAGCTCAATCAGTTTAAGATCTAGTTCCTGGTCTATCCCTCGGCATGCGACAGATAGACGGGTGATCAGGCGCTTTAAAATGACAATCTCGCGACGCGACTTGAGTGAGGCATCACGGAAAGATAGTTGAGCTTGGTCTAGGCGCTGTTTCAATTTACTCACTTCAGAAACAACGGCATTTACGTCAGTCACGGGGGTAAGGCATACCTAAAGCAATCGCTATATAGAGTTAAAGGGGCAAACGAAACCAATAATATGGCGCGTATAGTAACAAAAACATAGTAACTACTATTGATGTAGCGGCATTAATTTCAAATTCTGGATGATTTAATTGACCTTATTATCAGAATCGTGATCATTATTCCAACAAAATTCCAAGCTTGTCGATGCTTGTACTTTGACTAATCCATTATTAATGCCTTGCAGACAGGCTTTACGAATATTATCACTCGCAAAACTGGCTGCTGGAGCTGCATCTATTGCACTTAAGTGAACCCATTGACTTCCTTCCTCTTTTTTATTGTTTAAACGGGCAGCATTGGTTGCCATGAGTAGTATGTCGATCAGCTCTTGGTCGTTAATTGCCGTATAAGCACGGGGTAAAAATGGGTATTCAGCCATCCCAATGCGCACTTTGTTGTCGATGTGTCGATCGGCGATAAAACCATCAATTAATTGCTGAATAGAATCAGCGAGCTGAGCGGGTTCACTGTTTAAACGCGAGTTGGGCTCTATGTACAAGAACATCGCATCAGAGAAATGATAAAGGCGTGCTGGCTTGCATACTTCATTTTGGAAGTAAGCGCCGAGCTGACGTTCCATCTCTAACCCTTGTTGGTAGCCTCGTTCCAAGTAAATGTGTTTGAGAAATGGAATTTCAACTAATGCAAAGCGTAAACGATCGCTAAGTGGTTCGTTAATGATATCGCCTAAGTGCCATTGCTCGAAGTTAGCACTGCTTTGTTGCAGTGAATCGGGGAGGCGAGCGTTGAGCATTCGCAGGTTTCTTAGTCCACTACGAGGGTGGGTGTAAAACTCGGTACGCAGCTGCTTAAATCGATTTTGTAACATGTTTGCCACACTATGGCGGCGCCATAAAACGATACTGACCACCAATAATAAACTGATCAGAAAAATGCTCACTTGCTGCTGTTGGTAGAGGGATTTTTCACTCTCAAATTGCTGCCTTTCCAACTCTTCGAGCATTAAAGAGCGTTCCATCATGCGTTGCTGTTGCTTAAATACTTCGACATTGCTTTTCAGTTGTGTTTTTTGCTGGCGTTCAAACAATTGCTCATAACGACGCTGGCTGAGTAAAGCATTGTAATAATCGCTATTTTGCTCGAAGGCTTGCGATAAAATGACTTCGCCTTGAAGTTGTAAGTTCAGCTGACCAATTCGACTTGCCGCCAGCAGCCCTGATTGCAGGGTTGAAATGGCTTTTGCTATGTGTCCTTCAGCCAGTAGAAGTTTACCTTCAAGTAAAAGTGTATCGGCATTTAATGCTTCGTTACCGGATCGCTTTGCCATTTGGCGTGCTTGTTGTAGATACTGTTCTGCTTTTGGGTAGTTATAAAGCTGAAGATATACCCGTGCAATATTGAGGTATAGCTGTGACGAACGGCCATCGTGCTTTAACTGACTCTCTTGATCTAATGCATTAAAATAATGCACTAAGGCGAGGTTGTAGCGGCCTTGTTGTTCATAGATGGATGCAATAAGCGCGAGCGTTTTTGCCAGTGGTTGGGTGCGTTTGAAGTGCTCGAAAAACTCACCCGCTTGGGTGGCGTGCTCTAAGGCTTTATCAAATACACTGCGCTGTTCAAATAGCGTCGCGAGTCCTAAATTCGCCACGGCGGTCTGCGCTTTGTTATCTTCTTCAACCGATAACCAATACCCGCTTAGTAGGCGATCCAGCGCCAAATCATAGTGGTTATATTTTAAGTAATGTTGACCCAGCGTGAGTTGGTACTCAATTAAGGCTGTAGTGTTATCTAAATTGGTTAATAAGCGTTTCGCTTTGCTAAAGAGCTTTTCGGCTTTTTCTTCAGTACCCACGGCTGATTCAATCACAGCGCGCTGCAATAGCGTTTCGTATTGCAATACCTTCACTTGTTTGGTCAATTTGAGTGGCTCAGATTGGCTAATGGTTGTATCTATATTGTCGAGTAATTTTAAGGCCAACACACTGTTTTGCAGGTTCTCCCAATAGATCTTTGAATAGATCAATTGAGTTTCAATAATGGTGAATTCGAGTTCATTTTCTATCGCGAGTTTAATCGCTTTTTTGATGGTGCTAATAGCGCGATCAGGCTGATTAAGCAGCGAGTGAGCACGCGCCTTAATTTGCATCGCATTGACGGTATTTAGTGGGGTGCGCACCGAGTGATCGGTATCATCATTTACATGGACACGTGAGCTTTCAGTTTGCTCACTCATGCGGCGCTGTTTTAAATAGCGATCGGTGATTCGGAGTGATTTTTCAGGACTCGTTTGCAGTAGCTCATGTGCCTCCGCAAGGATCGGTGTTGTATAGATTTTTGCTGAAGCGCTAAAAGGAAGGAAACAGATTAGGAAAGCGCAAAAAAGCCAGCGGCAAAAATTCATATTTTCTCTTAAACCACAATAAACACAGTGGTCTAATATACTGGCTTAGGCAATCAAGTCCAGCAAAGGGTATGCTTTTGCTGGACTTATTTTACATCTGTATCGCAGAGTTAGAATTACTGTCGAGCAAGACGGAAATTGTTGCTAGGCGTTTTACCCTGATTTGTACGGTATGGATTAATATCTAGGCCGCCACGACGGGTGTAACGTGCATAAACGGTCAGCAATTCTGGCTGGCAGAAGGCCATAATGTCACTGAAAATACGTTCAACGCATTGCTCGTGGAATTCGTTGTGATTACGGAACGACACTAAGTAACGCAGTAATTTCTCGCGATTAATTTTCTTACCTTTATAAGAAATACGCACGCTGCCCCAATCTGGTTGGTTAGTAATTAGGCAGTTTGATTTTAATAGGTGGCTATGAAGCTCTTCTGTAACGACGTCACCGTCTGCAGCACCATCTAAATGATCAGCGCTGAAATCGTATTCTGTGATTTCAATATCTTGATCATCAATACATTCGCCAGTGAAGTTTACGATGGTTTCATCGGTAAAATCAGTCAAAGGTTGAATGGTGACATCAACGTCAAGGCCTGCGCATGCACTCAGATCTTTGTGTAGTGTTTCAACAATCTCTTGCCAGTCGCTAAAACGTGTTTGGTTAAAGCTGTTAAGATAGAGCTTAAACGATTTAGATTCGATCAGGTTTGGACTGTTGGCGGGTAAACGAACTTCACCGATAGCGACTTGTGGTAAGCCTTTACCGTTTAACCATGACAATTCATAGAGTGTCCAAATGTCGTAGCCAGTGAACGGTAGTTCATCGCCAAGGGCGAGATCGTCACGATTAAGGCTACGTGGAACGGCTTGCAGCAGTGAAGGATCATATTTATCAGCGTATTCAGTTTTTTGACCTAACGTTAAATCCGCTAATTCTGCCGCGTCTTTATATTTGCTCATACTGTCTTGGACACTCTTGGATTAGAATATCCAAAGTTTACTTAATCTTTAATGAGGTTGCGAATGAATCATCCAGTTACGGACGCATTATCTGATTTTTCGGTCCGTTTTATGAAAGCGTGGCACGATGCAGGGCATACATTTCCCCGTAGTGAGGACTTAGTCGGACTTCACTCGCCATGTGTACAACATGATTCGGGTGATGATGTGGCTTGGCAGGCAGTAACACGTGAACCTATGGGTGACCTAGCGGCAGTCGAGAAAGGGATTGAGCTGGCATTGCATGAAGATATCGTCGCTTTTTATGCCAGCCAGTACAGCGGTGATATGGCGGCGAAGTTTGGCGATCTTGAATTTGATTTATTGCAATCTTTCAGTGAAGACGACACTTTGCGCTTACAAGAGAATATTCTGGGCCACTTAGTGACACAGCGTCGGTTAAAACTAAAGCCTACCGTTTTTATCGGTGCACTGGCTGTTGAAGATAAAGTGATTTCTATTTGTAATATGACGGGGCAGGTTATTTTAGAAACCTTAGGTAAAGATATACGTGATGTGCTCGCTGCGGATGTAGAAAGCTTTTTGACTAAGCTTGAACCTATCGTACGTGAGGATTAGGCATGTACGTTGTAGAAATGAGTTTTGAGTGTTTTGATAACACCACGGTGTCGGCGGTTGATCAGGCGATTAATGGCTTGATGGATGCGTTGCGCTATAACGGTCAGGTGTTAGGCCGTGAATTTCCTATTGTGATGGATGAGGCGATCTTTCGAGTACGAGCTGTCTGTCCTGAAATTGATAGTCTTCATGCCCAGTTTAACAGCGATAGTGTGAAAGCGTGTTTAAACCGCTTATCGCAAGCGAGTTTGTTGGCACCTAAAGTGAAAGTGTTAGGTCGTGATCTGAATTCGGAAGCGGCTGCAGAAAATTTTGTGCCATCATGGCAAGTGATCTACACCACTTTTGTTCATACCTGCTCACCATTGCGTTGCGGTGAAACGTTAATGCCAATCCCGTTATACCGAGTCCCCCCAGTATTAAATGGCGATCATAAATCGATCGTTAAATGGCAAACAGAGTGGCAAGCCTGCGATGAAGTGCAAATGGCGGGCGGCTGTAAGGCTGAACATGCCACCCTGCATGAAATTAAAGATGCTGACAGCGATCTGTTTCGACGTGGCTGGGATTTACGTGGCCGAATTGAATACATTACTAAGATCCCGACGTATTACTACCAGTATCAAGTGGGTGGAAAGAGCCTAGCAGAAGAAAAACAACGTCCATGTCCTAAATGTGGCGGTGATTGGTCGCTTGATGAGCCGATCCATGATCTTTTCCATTTTAAGTGTGATGATTGTCGGATTGTTTCAAATCTATCGTGGGATTTTCAGTAGGTTCGCAATCATAATTATTCATTCCTCAGTGCGGTTACTGTGGAAAAGCAAAGGGCTAAACAGCGATGTTTAGCCCTTTTTTTTAGTTAATGTGTGCTTTCAGGTTTGTTTTCAATCTTTGCTTTCAAGCGCGGTGAGACGAGCGGTTAATGTTGCGACTTGCTGTTCTAGCTGTGCGATGCGCTGTTCTGTTGTAAATGTTGGCGATGTTTTTTCAATCTTAGGCACCTTGGCATTTTTCTTCCAAGCTTGTAGTGCCTTGATGATTAATGGCATAGGTAATGGTGACGTTAGGCGTGACTTTATTAAAGCAACCGATGGCTCTTTCCCTTCGGTAATCAAGGATTGAATCGCTTGTTCTAAATCTTGGCTGATGTCTGACATGGTGTTCCTTTCGAGTCGATATCGAGTACTGATACCGTCTATTTTCGTAGCAAAGCATCCAATTGATCAATCACTTCACACCAATCTGCATCTTGCTCTTGTGATTCTTTGATAAAACGTTTCTGTGAAGGATGCCAAAAAGTGGCTTCTGATAGTGACTCATGCTGCTCTAAGCGGTGGCTTGCTAAGAATTGTTCGATAAATGCTTGTGAATCATTAAGCCCTAATTGGCTAAAAAGGTGGCTGAGATTGTGGTTAAAGGTTTCCATTGCACTTCCCCTTTGATTGAAATGAGCCTAGCACAGTGCTCCTTGTCTAATTCACTAAGTATAGGCAGAGAGTGCTGATGAGCAGGGCAATAATGGATGTGATGAAAGTGTTTATTTTGTGATTAATTATGCCAATCATTGTTGGTTTTGTTTGTCGGAGTAATGTGCGTTTTGATCTTTCTAGGATCGTGCTTTTTGTGATGCTTAGATATACACCTTGTTGCTTGTGCGAGATCTCTTACAAGATTGTGGGAAAAAAGCAGAAATCTTCGTGTTCTTACGCTTACCTATACCACTTATCTCTTATTAAACAATAACTTAGTATTTTTGTGGTGTGGTATTTATGAACGGTATCACCCTAAAGTGTTATTGGGTGGGTTGTTGGGCTATCGAAATCACGTAATATCTACCGTGTCAGAGGGACACTGGCATTGGAACTTGGAAACGGTTTTTGGAACGAACCGACCTCAGGATGAGGGAAGTAAGCCGGAGCGCTTACTCGCTAGGATAGCGAAAGGACAACGAACGGATACGTTAATGCGGGCTGGATGCTGGCTGAAAGGATACAAAGGATCACTTCAGGATGAAGTCAGGGAACACCTCTAGGATAGAGGCATAAGGGATTCACTTCAGGACGAAGTCAGGGAACACCTCTAGGACAGAGGCATAAGGGATTCACTTCAGGATGAAGTCAGGGAACACCTCTAGGATAGAGGCATAAGGGATTCACTTCAGGATGAAGTAAGGGAACACCTCTAGGACAGAGGCATAAAGGATTCACTTCAGGATGAAGTCAGGGAACACCTCTAGGACAGAGGCATAAGG
>NZ_NOIF01000004.1:0-52747 GCF_002265265.1 Photobacterium sanguinicancri | reverse complement strand
GGGAACACCTCTAGGACAGAGGCATAAAGGATTCACTTCAGGATGAAGTCAGGGAACACCTCTAGGACAGAGGCATAAGGGATTCACTTCAGGACGAAGTCAGGGAACACCTCTAGGACAGAGGCATAAGGGATTCACTTCAGGATGAAGTCAGGGAACACCTCTAGGACAGAGGCATAAAGGATTCACTTCAGGATGAAGTCAGGGAACACCTCTAGGACAGAGGCATAAAGGATTCGCTTCAGGACGAAGTCAGGGAACACCTCTAGGATAGAGGCATAAAGGATCACTTCAGGATGAAGTAAGGGATACCTCCAGGATGGAGCGAGAGTCGACATAGGATGTGGCGACGGGTCAAGGAACAACCGAAGGACAACTCTAGGATAGAGATTAGGAATTACGCTTGGAAATAAGCTAATCATGGATTGATGCAGGGAGCACCATAGTAGCGGGATTGCTGCATGTAAGACCTAAGGGCGCAACAGAAATGTTGCGCCCGTTCTTTTTCTACTATTTAGATCTATCTTGTTCGCCTCCACGTTTATCTGTGTCTTCTCTTTTTTACCGCTATTTCCTACTCTTATTTTGCTTTTATTGCTGTTTTACTTCATTCATTCATTCATTGTATTGATTGGTTTGGCTATCGCTACCCCTACCAATATCTGATCACTTTGTGCGAGATCTCTTACAAAGGTGTGGGATAAAGCAATGATTCCTTGCTATAAAAGAGATGCTGACTTTATTAAGTTACTGTTATTTATAGCTTTATTTTTTTATGGTCTTTTTCTTAATATAAAGATACGAATAAGTTTTTTCTTACATGGGTTCAATCTGCAGTGGATCAGCGTAATCTTATTGGTGTCGGAAGGAACTGACGGAACGGAACAGGAAATAGCCAAGGATTTGGGCAGTCTCAGGATGAGACCGATGTATTAGGATGATATATCGTACATGGACTGTGAAGGGAAAGCCGAAGGATTCGGTAATAGTAAGTTAGGATTACTTACTGGTCAGGATGACAAATGGACCACTTCAGGATGAAGTTAGGGACACCTCTAGGATAGAGGCATAAAGGAACACTTCAGGACGAAGTAAAGGACACCTCCAGGACGGAGACGAGAGTCGGATCAGGATGAAACGACGGGTCAAGGTAAGGCCAAAGGACAACTTCAGGATGAAGAATTAAGGATTACGCTGACGGATTACAGCGATTCAATGGATGGATGCAGGGAGCACCATAGTAGCGGGATTGCTGCAAGTAAGACCTCAGGGCGCGACGCAAGTCGCGCCCGCTCTTTTTGGGGAAGGAGCGGGAGCGATTCGAGCCCAATACCAAGACAGACAGATATGACCTATTGGTATTATACCAATCTAACTAAGCAACTGATCGTTCTTGCTGGTTAAAATCAATGATAACTGCGTTGTAGATTTTGTAGATAGAACAACTAGCTATCCGCAATCTACGCCTTGTTCTCAGTGATTTTTCCTGCGCAATCACCTGATCATTTACTTACCCAGATTGGTATTACAAAAAAAGCAGCCTTGGCTGCTTTTTTTGTATCTGCTATTTAGTGATTGGTCGATATTAGGGCTAATACTCATCCGGTAAACGGTGAGGTGGCACATAAAAACGCATAGGTCTAAACCCTTTCATTACTATGTACCCTTGATAATAGTCTTGCCCATCAGCCGAAAATTCAAACCAATATACGGTATGCCAGTGCCATTGTTGCTCATCACGCAGCTTATGCGATCCTCGGGCTGTACTGAGTAGCTGTAAGCCTAACTTTTCACAGCGTTGCTCTATAAATTTCTGCGCCAATTCCGTTTGGCGGCGTTGTTGCCAAAACAGAAAACAGCCAAACGATACTGTGACAATCCAAAATAAATTGGTCAAATTATCTTCCTTGTAAACCACATTTAACGGCTAATACCCATAGCTTGCAGCGAGTTACTACTGACTACGTGCATGCTGCTGTAACTGAGTAATGGCAGTTACGAGTTCAGGGTTTGCTTGGCTATGAAGTACTTGCAACATGATGCCACGCAATAAAGGCAACATGACTAAGTCGGTAAATAGCTGATTAAACAACACTTGGTCATTAGTTTGAGCCAAGCGTAATAAAAACTCACCGGCAGTATCAGTATGCGTTAAGCCATTCCAGCAGCGCCCTGCAATTGCGACCAGCACTTCTGGGTGGCACAGCTTTGGTTGGCTCAGTACCGCTTTTAAGGCAAGGTTGAGTTGTTGGGCGTCAATTCCTGCCATTGCACGCAATAATGCAGCAATCAGGAATAGGTCGGGCTCAGCTTGTTCGCATTCAAGGTTGAGGCGCTCTTGTAATCGTTCTGCGAGGCTTTGCGGTAATTCACAATGCTCTAAGCAACCGAGTAATGCATATAACGGTGTCATTGGTAGCTTATTGATGCCTTTACGGAGCAGAGTGGTATTGTTTTCTTGTTTCATGCGAGCACAGACATCAGCCAAACCTTGTAAACCAACGGCTTGCCATTGCTCCCAGCCTAAGTCACCAGTGAGGTAATGTTGAGCGTGTTCATAGTACTGGCTAGAGGAA
Source organism: Photobacterium sanguinicancri (assembly GCF_002265265.1). Classification (GTDB taxonomy): domain Bacteria; phylum Pseudomonadota; class Gammaproteobacteria; order Enterobacterales; family Vibrionaceae; genus Photobacterium; species Photobacterium sanguinicancri. Next base: position 50,171 of record NZ_NOIF01000004.1, on the reverse strand, counting down.
AGCGATAAGCGTTGGCGAAGCTGAGCATGAAAGATTGCCATCTTGTCGTCGCTAGGTTTGAAGGTGTAAGGGTTTGCAGCTAGCTTTTCTTGTTCTTCTTCCGTTGGCTCACTGTTGAGTGTTGCGCCCATGGCTTCAATCACATACTTGATGAAGTCGCCTACAGCAGCTTGCTTTAGAAGACCACGTTCATCAAGCGGTAAGCGTAAGAACCAAATCCAAGGTGTATTACCTGCTTGCCAAAAAGAAATGGATAAATGAGCATGCTGTTGCAATGGCCATGGATAAGGTTGGCGGTTTTCTTCGACGGCTTTAAATTGCTCAACATTGATTTCGCAAACGCGGCGGCCAAGATCAAAAATTTTGTATTGGCAGCCGGCATTGTCTAACAGTTGGGTGAGGGTATGAAAATTATCCATGGACATCTTTGATTACTCCTAAATGGTTCTTTGATTATATGGACTCTGCGTGCGAGATGGTATCCTTGCGCGCCTGAATTCATCGCACTGGGATAAATGACGTGGATAAATACCTTCATTGCCAACAATTACTGGGAAAGTTGCAGCAAACTATGCAACAACATCAACAATGGGATGCGTGTTCACCGAGTGCGCAGGCATTGGCAAGTATTGAGCCGTTTGCGATAGATACCTTGTCGTGCTCCCAGTGGTTACAGTGGATTTTCATCCCTAAAATGACCCTGTTGGTGAGCCAGCATTTACCGCTGCCTAGTCAGTTTGAGATTGCTCCCTATGTGGAAGAGGCGATGAAAAACGAACAAGGTTACGAGGCTATGCTTGCTGTGTGCCATGAATTCGATCATTTACTAAAAGCGAAGTGAGCTAATGGAACTCGAAATTTTATTCCAAGATGAATATTTAGTGGCGGTGAATAAGCCCGCAGGTATGTTAGTGCACCGATCTTGGCTCGATAGCCATGAAACGCAGTTTGTAATGCAAACATTGCGTGATCAAATTGGTCAGCATGTATTCCCGTTACACCGTCTTGATCGTCCAACATCGGGTGTGTTGATCTTCGGGCTATCGAGTGAAATTGCGGCACAAATGATGCCATTATTTGCAGGACGAGATATTCATAAAACGTACCATGCCGTGGTGCGCGGTTGGGTAAAAGAGGCGGCAGTATTAGATTATCCACTGAAAAAAGAGTTGGATAAAATCGCCGATAAACACGCCAAAGAAGAACAAGAAGCGCAAGAGGCGGTAACTGCATATTGTCCACTCGCAACCGTTGAAACAAACATTGCAGTGGGTCGCTATAATACCAGCCGCTATTGTTTGGTTGAAATGAAGCCGGAAACTGGCCGTAAACATCAGCTTCGTCGCCATATGCACCATTTAAGTCACCATATTATTGGTGATGTGAACCACGGTGATGGTCGTCATAATCGTATGTTTCGTGAAAATTATGATTGCCACCGCCTGATGCTACACGCATCTCGCTTGCAGTTTGCACATCCGATTACAGGCGAAGCGTTAGACATCCGCGCCAATGTTGATGAGCCATGGCTACGAGTGATGACGGCGTTTGACTGGCCTATTTCTTTAATGTGTGTTGCTGAAAGCTAACGATTAACCGCTTAAATTGTTTGCAACTTTTACTAATGCCGACCACTCTAATACTAAAGGAATGTAATTGTCAGCCTGAGAGGCTAAGCGAGGAAGCGATGGCAAAAATTGGCGTGTTCGTCGGCTCGGTATTTGGTGGCGCGGAAGATGTCGCAGAAGAAGTCGCAGCAAAATTAAATGAAAGCGGCCATTTAACCCAAGTCTATCTTGACCCTGAATTGAGCGATTTAGTCGCCTATCAGCAAGATATAGTGTTGGTGATTTCATCAACCACAGGGCAGGGTGAGATCCCCGATAACTTGATGCCATTGTTTATGGCGTTAAGCGATCAATTCCCGTTAATGCCTGCGATGCATTATGGTGTGGTTGCCTTAGGTGATTCTAGCTATGGCGAAGATCGCTACTGTGGTGGTGGCCGTCAGTTTGATGAGTTGCTACAGCAGTTGCAGGCTAAACCACTCGCACCGCGGTTAGACGTTGATGCTTGTGTTAACTTCGATGCACTAGAAGTGGTGATCCCTTGGCTTGGTGGGCTATTGAAGAAAGTCGCCTAAATTGTTTCTTATCACGATAACAATGACGAACATAAACACAATGACCATTAAGATGCTGTTGTGAGCGTGGCATATAAAAGCACATGGCCAATATAAAGGCGATGTGCTTTTTTGTTGGAGAGGGTGGCGGCTAGCGACTATTTTAGCTTTTCGAGATCGGCTTCGATCTCTGCAATTTTATGGCTAACCACTTGTTCTAAGTGGCGAAGATCACCTAATATTTTTTTCTTAACATCCACTTCTACATGTTTGCGTTTCGTGATTTTATCAAGCTCATCAATGATATGAGTTAGGTTTCGATTGATCTCTGTAACTTCTTTGTATTCTCGGCTACCACTGTTTACTACAACAGATTTGCGTTGGCGTGGAAATTTGAATTTCACACTTTTTGCGAACAGCTCGCCTTTTCGTTTTTTAAAGTAAATTTTAAGAATATCGTTCGCGGCTTCTTGGCGAAGGCTATAGCGTTCGATAGTTTCTGGAAGTTCGATGCCAATGCCGGTGAGGTTTGGGTACATAAAGGCCTCATGTATGGGGTACGGTGGGAGAGAAATGTTGCAATACCAATCTATTCATCATCTAAGTAAATTGGCGATTCTTGTTTGAATAATGTAGCAAGATTGTAAGTTGGACGCTTGCTAAGAGGGCGGGATATGTGGACAAGATCGCCCTTACTCATTTTAAAATCAGTAAGGGCTGATAGGGAGGATTAGTCGTGATGGTCGAGTTTAGCGATCAACTCAGCTTTGAGTACCAGCTGCTCGTCATCCGTTAATTGGCTGCCATGTTCATTAACCACGATGAAAAAGTCTTCTGCGCGTTCACCTATGGTGGTGATTTTTGCGGCTTGTAAGCTGATACGCAGTTTAGCAAAGACGGCACCAATTTTAGCTAATAGCCCTGGCATATCGAGCGCGACTAATTCCATCATGGTTTTCTTACCTGTTTTGGTCGGTAAGAAATCGACTTTGGTTTTGACGTTAAAGTGCAGTAATTTACGTGGCGCGCGTTTCTTTTTACGATCTGACTTCATGTGTGTTAACGCATTCACCAGTGCGCGACGTACTGTATTATGGCGATTTTCATTCAGGGTTTTCCCTGTGGGATCGAGAACCATAAAGGTATCTAATGCATAGCCATCTTTACTGGTCATGATTTGGGCGTCGTGCACGCTCAAATTCTTCTTGTCGAGCTCTGAGACCACAATCGAAAAGAGCTTAGGCTTGTCTTTACAATAAACAAAGACCTCAGTGCCGCCTCTCGTGGATTTCTTACTGAGTAAAATCAATGGTTTTTCATGGTCATGCTGCAACATAGCTTCGGCATGCCATGCCAATTGTTTATGGGTATGTCGTAAGAAGTAATCCGCTTTAAAGCGTTGCCATAAGACTTCTATTTCACGTGGTGCAAAGTTTTGGCTGCGCAGTAACGCAGACGCTAAATGTTGATTGTGGCGGATACGTTCTCGTATATCGGGCGGATTTTCTAATCCGCGACGCAGTGCCTTTTGAGTTGAGTAATACAGCTCTGCCAGTAGTGTGCGCTTCCAGCTATTCCACAGATCTTGGTTCGTGGCACAAATGTCGGCAACGGTGAGGCAAATAAGGTAATCCAGTCGTTCTTCATCACGGACTATTTTGGCGAATGTAGTAACGACTTCTGGGTCGTAAATATCACGGCGCTGCGCGGTCACTGACATCAGTAGGTGGTGTTTGACTAACCAAGAGACAATGTTGGCTTCTGGGCGAGATAAACCATGCAAGATACAGAAATCATAAGCTTCGATAGCCCCCAACTCTGAGTGGTCCCCACCGCGTCCTTTGGCGATATCATGGAAAATCGCCGCGATAAGCAGTAACTCTTTTTTGATGATCCTTGGGTACACTTCGCAGCAAATTGGGTGGCGTTCACGGTTTTCTGGATCGTTAAATTTATTAATATTTTTGAGTACGCGGACACTATGTTCATCGACGGTATAGACATGAAAGAGATCAAACTGCATTTGACCTACAATTTGGCTCCACTGCGGTAAATATGACGACAAAATACCGTGGCGATGCATCAACCTAAAGGCTTTTTGCAGGGCGTTGGGTTGACGGATCAACTCCATGAACTTCTCACGAGCTGCTGGAATATCAACGAGGAAAAGGTTAAGACGACGGCGAGCTGTACGCAGTTGGCGTAAAGTGGGTGCGGCGATACCTTCTATGCTGGAGTTTTCCGCAACGTGTTGGCACATGTCTAAAATGGTTTCAGGGCGCGCCTGAAATAGGGCCGGTTTAGTGGCTTCGATTAAATGCCCGCGAATGTGAAAATCATCACTTAATACAATGACTTCACGTTCTTCGCGATTATTCAAAATAGCCTGATCAAATAACTGCAATAGCATTTTATTGAGTTCTAACACCCGTCTCAGGGTACGGTAGAACTCTTTCATCATCATTTCAACGCCACGGTTCCCTTCAGCGATGAAACCTAGGTTTTCAGCAACAGAAGCTTGGTGGCCAAAGGTGAGTCGATTGTCGTAGCGACGTAGCTCGATGTGCAGTGCAAATCTAATTTGCCATAAAGCGGTTTGGCATTCAGCGAGCTCTCGGTATTCAGCGTCGGTGAGAAAGCCAAATCGACTCATTTCCAATAGGCTGGTGGCACCAAAGTGACGACGAGCGATCCAACTTAAGGTGTGAATATCGCGCAGGCCACCGGGGCTAGATTTAATATCCGGTTCTAAGTTGTAAGTGGTATCGTGATAACGGGCATGACGCTTTTTTTGTTCATCAAGTTTTGCTTGAAAGAAGACCTCACTGGGCCAGAAGTCTGTCGCGTGTATACGTTCTTCGAGTTGTAGGAATGTTTCTTCACAGCCGCAGATCTGACGCGCTTCTTGCAAATTAGTTGCCACGGTTAAGTCATCAGAACCAATCTCGATACATTGTTCGACAGTACGTACGCTGTGGCCGACGTCGAGTCGTAAATCCCAAAGAAGGGTTAAGTATTGGCTGACTTTTTCGCCGATTGCTTCATCAAGTGCAGTCTGACTCAGTATGAGGATATCGACATCTGAAAGTGGGTGTAATTCACCTCGACCATAACCACCGACTGCAATGAGTGCGAGACCGGGTAACTCATGGAATTGAAAGTTGCGCCATAATCGATGGAGCAAGCTATCAATAAAATGAGAACGAGCATGCACCAGTTCTGTAACTGGACTTCGTGCGAGAAATTGGTCTTTTTGCAACTCTGCAAACTGCTCGAGCTCATCGCGTAGATGCTGTGGGTTACAGTCATGATTATAGTGAGTTGAAGAATCAGTCATTGCTGTCCATGCCATATGATGAAGGTCGGGATGTGCTTATAAAAAAGCCGACGTTATCGTCGGCTTTTTTTATTATGCGTTGTTTACAAAGCGAGGTAATGATTCCTCTTTGCGAAGGGTTAACACTTCGCAACCTGTTTCCGTTACCAGCAATGTGTGTTCCCATTGCGCCGAATTTTTACCGTCGACGGTGTAAACTGTCCAGCCATCTTCGTCATCGACTAAACAACCAAATTTACCCGCATTGATCATAGGTTCAATCGTGAAACACATGCCCGCTTTAAGTACTGTGCGGTCATTGTTTTTGTAGTGAACCACTTGCGGCTCTTCGTGGAATTCGTTGCCAATGCCATGGCCACAGAAATCTTTCACGATAGAGAAACGGCTGTTACCGTTTTTGATGAACTTTTGAATAGCTGTACCAATTTCGCCTAGTTTCGCACCAGGTTTTACTTTCTTAATTGCAAGGTACAGGCTTTCTTGTGCCACGCGGCAAAGACGTTTGTTTTCAAGTGATGCTTCACCCACTTCAAACATCTTAGAGGTGTCACCATGGTAACCGTCTTTGATAACCGTGATATCAATGTTCACAATATCGCCATCTTTAAGGATCGCTGGTTTACCAAATTTTTGGCCTTCGTTACCATCTTTCTCAGCCGGAATACCGTGACACACGATGTGGTTGATTGACGTACAGATAGATTTCGGGAAGCCGTGGTAGTTAAGCGGAGCTGGGATACAACCTTGCTCTTTGGTGATGTACTCGTGACAGATGCGGTCAAGCTCTTCTGTCGTCACGCCCGGTTTTACGTGAGGTTCAATCATTTCTAATACGTCAGCAGCTAATTGACCTGCTACGCGCATTTTTTCGATTTCTTCCTGCGTTTTGATCTTGATAGTCATTCAATCTTCTCTACGAATTACGGTTTACCTCTCATGTTATCAGCGAGGGGGCAATATGAAAACCAAGTTTCGCTCTAGAGCTAGATTTGGCTGGATTATTGGTGGCTTTATATGGTATAAAGCGCGCCGTAAATGTACTAATTCAGGTTGAAGCTTCGCACTTCACTGGGTTAGTTGCGTTTGCACTAAACTTTATTAATCACTCACACATATCGACACATGCTCCGGGGTGCCCGCTGTTATTTCGCTTAGGCAAATGCAGAAAGAGGGTCGGTAGGATGGGATATGTGGACGCCTAACCCCATAGAGGAATATTCAATGGCAACTGTATCAATGCGCGACATGCTTCAAGCTGGTGTTCACTTCGGTCACCAAACTCGTTACTGGAACCCAAAAATGAAGCCTTTCATTTTCGGTGCTCGTAACAAAGTACACATCATCAACCTAGAAAAAACTGTACCAATGTTTAACGACGCTCTAGCTGAAATCAACAAGATTGCAGCTCGTAAAGGTAAAGTTCTTTTTGTTGGTACTAAGCGCGCAGCCAGCGAATCAATTAAAGAAGCAGCTGTAAGCTGTGACCAGTTCTACGTAAACAACCGCTGGTTAGGCGGTATGTTGACTAACTGGAAAACTGTTCGTCAGTCAATCAAACGTCTAAAAGATCTAGAAGTTCAGTCAGCAGACGGTACTTTCGACAAGCTAACCAAGAAAGAAGCGCTTATGCGTACTCGTGAAATGGAAAAGCTTGAAAAATCTCTTGGCGGTATCAAAAACATGGCTGGCCTACCAGACGCTATGTTTGTAATCGATGCTGATCACGAACACATCGCAATTAAAGAAGCTAACAACCTGGGTATCCCAGTATTTGCTGTTGTAGATACTAACTCTAACCCAGACGGCGTAGACTTCGTTATCCCTGGTAACGATGACGCAATCCGCTCTATCCAGCTTTACACTGGTGCGGTAGCGACAACTGTTACAGAAGCACGTAACCAAGATATCGTAGCGCAAGCTGAAGAAGGCTACGTAGCTGAGTAATAGCCAAGCTCCTTTATTTGAGCTTCTTAAGTTACCTTGCGTAAACTAAGAATGGTTAGCAGGGGCCTACTTAGGCCCCTGATTTTTATATCAAGTATTTAAAACTGAGGATATGACAATGGCAACAGTTACAGCTGCCCTAGTTAAAGAACTGCGCGAACGTACTGCCGCAGGCATGATGGAATGTAAGAAAGCACTTGTTGAAGCAAATGCTGACATCGAGCTAGCAATTGAAAATATGCGTAAGAGCGGTGCTGCAAAGGCTGCTAAAAAAGCAGGTAACGTTGCTGCTGAAGGTACAATCTTAATTAAAGATGCAGACGGCGTTGCCGCTCTTCTTGAAGTTAACTGTCAAACTGACTTCGTAGCTAAAGATGTTAACTTCCTAGCATTCGCTAACGAAGTACTAGATGCAGCACTAGCTGAGCGTCTAGACATCGCTGCACTTCAAGCTAAGTTTGAAGACGCACGTATCGCTCTAGTAACTAAAATCGGCGAGAACATCTCTATCCGTCGCGTTGAGTTCATCGAAGGCGCTAAAGTTGGTTCTTACCGTCACGGCGACCGTATTGGTGTTGTTGTTGCTGGTGAAGCTGACGAAGAAACGATCAAGCACGTTGCAATGCACATCGCTGCATCTAAGCCTGAGTTCGTTAACCCTGAAGACGTTCCAGCTGAAGTAGTTGAGAAAGAGAAAGCAATCCAAGTAGCTATCGCTGTTGAATCTGGCAAGCCACAAGAGATTGCAGAGAAAATGGTTGTTGGCCGCATGAAGAAATTCACTGGCGAAGTTTCTCTAACTGGTCAAGCATTCATCATGGACCCATCTCAAACTGTTGGTCAAATGCTGAAAGCTAAAGGCGCTACAGTAACTAACTTCATCCGTCTTGAAGTTGGTGAAGGTATCGAGAAAGCTCAAGAAATGAGCTTCGCTGACGAAGTAGCAGCTGTACAGAAGGGTTAATCCTTCTTGTAAGAACTCTAAAGACCGTAGCCAAGGCTGCGGTCTTTTTACAACTCCATATCTCAATTGTAAGCCTGGAAGGTAATCCTAATGACCACAAACCCTAAACCGACTTATCAACGAATCTTACTTAAACTGAGTGGCGAAGCGCTACAAGGCGAAGAAGGTTTTGGTATCGACGCACAAGTTCTTGACCGTATGGCACAAGAAGTTAAAGAACTGATTGAACTGGGTGTACAAGTTGGTCTTGTTATCGGTGGTGGTAACTTGTTCCGTGGTGCTGGTCTTGCTGAAGCGGGTATGAACCGAGTTGTGGGCGACCACATGGGCATGCTAGCAACTGTTATGAATGGTCTTGCGATGCGTGACGCACTTCACCGTGCCTATGTGAACGCTCGAGTAATGTCTGCAATTCCTCTAAACGGCGTATGTGACAACTACAACTGGGCTGACGCTATCAGCCAGTTACGTCAAGGTCGTGTTGTGATCTTCTCTGCTGGTACCGGCAACCCATTCTTCACAACTGATTCTGCTGCGTGTCTACGTGGTATTGAAATTGAAGCTGACGTGGTGCTTAAAGCAACGAAAGTTGACGGTGTGTTCACAGATGATCCAGTTAAAAACCCTGATGCTGTTCTTTGTGATAAGCTGGGCTACAATGATGTTCTTGAAAAAGAACTGAAAGTGATGGACTTAGCTGCATTCACTCTTGCTCGTGACCACTCAATGCCTATTCGTGTATTCAACATGAATAAGCCTGGCGCTCTTCGCCGCGTGGTTATGGGTGAGAAAGAAGGCACTCTGATCACTAACGACTAATTTTCGTAAAGGGCTCTAAAGGGCCCTTTATAGTGACCGAATAATCAAGGATATTAATCGTGATTGATGCAATTAAACAAGATGCGCAAGAGCGCATGGCAAAAAGCGTTGATGCGCTAAAAAACCAACTGGCTAAGATTCGTACTGGCCGTGCGCACCCAAGCCTACTAGATACTATTTACGTAGAATACTACGGTGCAAATACACCGCTTAAGCAACTTGCAAACGTTGTTGCTGAAGATTCTCGTACACTGGCGATCACTGTATTCGATAAAGAATTGACGCCTAAAATTGAAAAAGCAATCATGATGTCTGACTTGGGCCTAAACCCAATGTCTGCTGGCACGGTTATCCGTGTTCCACTTCCTGCACTAACAGAAGAGCGTCGTCGCGATCTTGTTAAGATCGTACGTGCTGAAGCTGAGCAAGGTCGTGTTGCTGTTCGTAACATTCGTCGTGACGCTAACGCAGACGTTAAAGGTCTTCTAAAAGACAAAGAAATCTCTGAAGATGATGATCACCGCGCACAAGATGAGATTCAGAAACTGACTGACGTTGCAGTGAAGAACATCGATTCAGTACTTGAAGTTAAAGAAAAAGAGTTAATGGAAGTTTAATTCTTCTCAGCTCATTAGCTTTATGTAAGTTAAAGCGCTGTGCGTGCAGCACAGCGTTTTTTTTTGAGGAAGATTTATGTCGGAATCGACAACTGACACCCCACTGAGCATCGATAGCCTTCCTAAGCATGTTGCAGTGATCATGGATGGCAATGGTCGTTGGGCTAAAGCACAGGGCAAGGCTCGTGTTTTCGGTCATAAAGCAGGTGTTGAGGCTGTTCGTAAAACAGTATCTGTAGCTAATCGTTTTGGCATTAAAGTTGTCACCTTATTCGCGTTTAGCAGTGAAAACTGGCGCCGCCCAGAGGCGGAAGTTTCATTGTTAATGGAACTGTTCATGACGGTATTAGGTCGTGAAGTTAAACGTCTGCACAAAAATAATATTCGTTTGAAAATCATTGGTGATACCAGCCGTTTCAGCCAACGTTTACAAGACAAAATCATGGCAGCTGAAACATTAACCGCAGACAATACCGGCATGGTGTTGAATGTGGCGGCGAACTACGGTGGCCAGTGGGACATCCTTCAAGCAACCAAACGTCTTGCTGTTCAAGTGGCTGAACACGGTTTGACGGCTGAAGATATTACCGAAGATATGTTAGCAGAAGGTTTAACCACCGCAGGGTTACCTGATGTTGATCTATTGATTCGTACCAGTGGTGAATCCCGAATTAGTAATTTCATGCTGTGGCAGATGGCTTATGCTGAAATGTACTTTTGTGAGCAGCACTGGCCAGATTTTAATGACGACAGCTTTGCGAATGCGATGGCATGGTTTGTTAATCGTGAGCGCCGTTTTGGCTGCACCGGTGAGCAGCTCCAGGCATTGCTTCAACAATAAAAAAGATTTTAAAGAGGATGCAGCTTGCTTAAGCAACGAATTATAACGGCATTGATTCTCGCGCCTTTGGTTATTGCGGGTATTTTCTTCCTACCTTTTCCTGCTTTTGTTGTGGCACTTGCCGCGATTACTATGGTGGGCTTTTGGGAATGGACTCAATTTATAAATGGTAACGCTCGCGTCCAAATCGTGAGCCTGTTTACACTGGTATTTGGTGCTTCTTTAGCTGCAATGCCCACTGATGTTACGGCGCTGGCTGCGGTTGGTGATTCCCACCGTGCGATGCTAGCCGTCGGCGGTATTTGGTGGTTAGTGGCTTCTACGTTGGCGATCACTTACCCAAAAAGCGCTAAGCTTTGGTCATCATCGGCATTGTTGAAAGGTGTATTTGGTGTATTGACGTTATTGCCTTTCTTTTGGGGCATTTTACTGCTTCGTGCCGTTAACTATGCTGAATCACCGTATCACGGCTCACAGCTTGTGATGCTGGTATGCTTTATTGTATGGGCGGCAGATACAGGTGCGTATTTCACTGGTAAACGCTTTGGCAAACATAAAATGGCGCCATCAGTTAGCCCGAATAAGACCATCGAAGGTTTAGTCGGCGGAGCTGTATTGGCAATGTTTATTGCTTGGAGTGGTGCTTCACTGATGAACATTCCATTTTCAGGTGTAGGCTCATTACTTGCTATCGCGATGGTGACAGTGGTGATTTCTGTTCTTGGCGATTTGGTTGAAAGTATGTTCAAGCGTGTTGCTGGTATAAAAGATAGCGGCACAATATTACCTGGTCACGGTGGTATCTTAGACCGTATCGACAGTTTAACCGCCGCGCTTCCCGTCTTTGCTCTATTCTACCTTTGGTAGTCATTATCTCCTATTCAAAGGTAGCTACAGTGTAGCTACCTTTTCTAAGCCAAATGAAGTGATATATGCGTAAGTTATCAATCTTAGGTGCTACTGGTTCTATCGGTACAAGCACACTGGCTGTTGCAGCACAAAACCCTGATTTATTTGATGTCGTAGCGCTTGCTGCAGGTTCTAATGCTCAAAAAATGTTTGAGTTGTGCTGCCAGTGGCAGCCGAAATATGTCGCGATGGCTGATGAGTCGGCGGCGAATGCGTTAGCCGCTATGCTGATTGAGCAATCGATGCAAACAATCGTGCTCGCAGGCGAACAGGGACTCTGCAAGGTTGCCTCCCTAGACGAGATTGATACGGTTATGGCAGCCATTGTGGGCGCGGCAGGGTTAATGCCAACCATGGCTGGTGTAAAAGCGGGTAAGCGTATTTTACTGGCGAATAAAGAAGCCTTGGTAATGTCAGGACAAATGTTCATTGATGCTTGCGAACAATATGGTGCTGAATTGCTGCCAGTAGACAGTGAACATAATGCTATCTTTCAATGTTTACCTGCCGAAATTCAACGTCGGATGGGGCGCTGCGACCTGACTGAGCATGGTATCAGCAAGATTTTACTTACAGGCTCTGGCGGTCCGTTTCGTTACACGGATATTGCAGAACTAGATGCAGTAACGCCAGAAATGGCAATTGCACACCCGAATTGGTCAATGGGACCGAAGATTTCGGTGGATTCTGCCACTATGATGAATAAGGGCTTAGAGTACATAGAAGCACGCTGGTTGTTTAATGCTTCGCGTGAACAAATGCAGGTGATTATTCACCCTCAGTCTGTGATCCACTCAATGGTGCAATATAAGGATGGCTCTGTGCTTGCGCAGATGGGGCTACCGGATATGAGAACCCCAATTGCGTGTGCGATGTCCTATCCTGAAAGGGTAGATGCAGGTGTTGCGCCGCTCGATTTTAGCCAAGTGGGTGAGTTTACTTTTTTACAGCCAGATTATGACCGTTACCCTTGTCTGAAATTAGCGATGGATGCGTGTTACAGTGGTCAAGCAGCAACGACGGCACTGAATGCCGCCAATGAAGAAGCGGTTGCAGCATTCTTAGATAAGCGCATTGGCTTTACTGATATTGCTAAAATCAACCACTTAGTCTTAGAAACAGCACCCAAGGAAGAACCAACTGACTTGGAATGTGTGATTGAGCTAGATAGAATGGCACGACTTTTAGCTCAGGAAGAGATTGCTAAGGTAGCAAAATGACAGGCATTTTATGGAATTTAGGCGCATTTCTTGTTGCGCTTGGTGTACTAATCGCAGTCCACGAGTTTGGTCACTTTTGGGTTGCTCGCCGTTGTGGTGTTTTTGTTGAGCGTTTTTCCATCGGTTTTGGTAAGGCAATTTGGCAAAAGAAAGGCAAAGATGGTACTGAATATACCTTAGCGATGATCCCGCTAGGCGGTTACGTCAAAATGCTCGATGAGCGAGTTGATGACGTACCAGAGCATCGTCGTCAGCAAGCGTTCAATAATAAAACGCTGTGGCAGCGCAGTGCGATTGTTGCTGCCGGACCAATAGCAAACTTCATTTTTGCTATTTTTGCTTACTGGGTGGTTTACCTCATTGGTGTGCCTGCAGTTAAGCCCGTGATTGGTGATATTGCGCCGCAATCTATTGCTGCAACTGCAGGAATTGAACCAGGAATGGAACTTAAATCTATTTCAGGTATCAAAACCGCTGATTGGGAATCCGTTAATATGGCGATGATCTCCCATATTGGCGATAAGAAAATGGTGATCACGGCGACGGAACCCGAAGGTGGAGCTACTGTCGAAAGAACATTGGATTTAGAGTATTGGCACTTTGATCCTGAAACTGAGCGTGTAATGACGAGTCTAGGGATGAAACCCTATACCCCAAAGATAACGCTCTCTATTTCACAACTTGTTGACGGCGGTGCAGCTATTGATGCTGATATGCGGTTAAATGATCGTATTACTGCAATTGATGGACAACCTGTGACGCAATGGCAGCAAGTGGTTGATGCTGTACGTTCTCATCCCGAGCAAGCGTTAATTATCGAGGTGAGTCGCCAGAGTCAGTTAGTCGATTCAGCCGAGGTTGCTCCTGAGACTAAGTTAGTGACGTTAACATTAACACCTAAAGCCCGAACCTTAGCTGACGGTGAAGTGATTGGTTACGCTGGTTTTGCCCCTGAGCTTGAACCTTGGCCGGAATCTTACCGTCTTAATTTACAGTTTGGTCCTATTGAAGCTGTAGGCAAAGCAACGGAAAAAACGTGGCAGTTAGTCACATTAACATTTGATATGGTCACTAAACTTGTAACGGGTGATGTGGCTGTAAAAAACCTAAGTGGCCCTATTTCAATTGCAAAAGGTGCTGGAATGACCGCCGACTATGGCTTGGTTTACTTCCTTGGCTTTCTAGCATTGATCAGTGTGAATTTAGGTATTGTGAATTTGTTACCGCTTCCAGTATTAGACGGTGGACACTTGATGTTCTTCGCTATCGAAGCAGTAACACGCCGACCAGTCTCTGAACGCGTTCAGGACATTGGCTACAGAGTGGGCTCAGCCATTTTGGTTGCGTTAATGGCCGTCGCGCTATTCAATGATTTTACCCGCCTTTAATAAATGCGTTTTTAGCAAGGAATAATCAGAACAGTAATGGCGATGAAAAAACTGTTGGTCGCATCGCTACTGCTAAGCAGTAGTATGGCGCAGAGTGCTGAACAATTTGTGGTCGACGATATTCGATTTGAAGGTCTTCAACGAGTAACGTTAGGTGCTGCACTATTGAAGATGCCAGTACGTGTTGGTGATAAGGTCGACGACCGTGATATCGCTGATGTTATTCAAGCGCTATTTGCTTCTGGTAACTTTGAAGACATCAAAGTTTATCGCGATGGTGAGGTGTTGTTAGTCAAAGTGTTGGAGCGTCCAACGATTGCTAATATCTCGTTTTCAGGCAATAAAGCGATTAAAGAAGAGCAGCTAAAAGAAAATTTAAATGCCTCAAACATTCAAATTGGCGAAGCCTTAGATCGCACAACGCTGAGTAAAATTGAAAAAGGTCTTGAAGACTTTTACTACAGTGTGGGTAAGTACAATGCGACAGTGCAAGCTGTTGTGACGCCGTTGCCACGCAACCGTGCTGACTTAAAGTTTGTATTTACGGAAGGCGTGTCGGCAACCATTAAGCAAATTAACTTTATCGGTAACGAAGTTTTTACTGATGATGAACTGCGCGGTAAATTTAACCTACAGGCCAATGTGCCGTGGTGGAACTTCCTAGCCAATGAAAAGTACCAAAAGCAGGTGCTGGCTGGTGATATGGAAGTATTGCGCTCTCAGTATCTGAATAATGGTTATTTGAAGTACAAGTTAGAGTCTACCCAAGTATCGATTTCGCCGGATAAGAAAGGTGTCTATATCACCTTGAAGGTTGATGAAGGTGATCAATACACGGTTAAAGGTGTTCAATTCCGTGGGGAAGTTGCTGGTCGCCAAGATGAGTTAGATACACTTGTTACTTTCAATAACGGTGATATTTACAACGGTGCGCAAGTAACAGCTCTAGAAGAAGCCATTAAGCGTAAGCTGGGCGAATCTGGGTATGCGTATCCGCAAGTTACCACTATTCCAGATTTTGACGATGATACGAACGAAGTTTCTTTGTTGGTTAATGTTGAGTCGGGCAAGCGCGTGTATGTACGTAATATTGGTTTCTCTGGTAATACGACAACCAAAGATGAAGTACTACGCCGTGAAATGCGTCAGATGGAAGGCAGCTGGCTAAATTCTAAATCGGTTGAACGTGGCAAAGAGCGTTTGAGCCGTACTGGTTTCTTTGAAACCGTTGACGTTCAGACATCACGCGTTCCTGGAACCGATGATCAGGTGGATGTGACCTATAACGTAAAAGAAGCAAACGCAGGTAGCGTTAACTTCGGTGTTGGTTATGGTACTGAATCAGGTATTAGTTTCCAGGCGGGTTTACAGCAAGATAATTTCTTAGGTACAGGTACACGCTTTGGTATCAATGCGATGACCAATAAATACCAAAAGAATATAAGCTTAGATTACCGTGACCCATATTTTACATTAGATGGGATCAGCCTTGGTGGTAAGGTTTACTACAACGAGTTTGAAGCATCGAATGCCAACATCTCGGACTATACCAACCAAAGTTACGGTGCTAGTTTGACCTGGGGTTTCCCATTTGATGAGCTAAACTTCTTTGAGTTTGGTGTTGGTTATGATCATAACAAGATCTCTAACACCCGAGAGTACTACCAAATCGAAAAATTCAAAGCGATCCATGGTTTTGACCGTGGTGAAAACATCATTGAATTAGATGATTTTGATTGGTCGGTTTCATGGTCGCGAAATAACTTGAACCGCGGTTATTTCCCAACAGCGGGTAATCACCAACGTGCGTCATACCGTATGACGATCCCTGGTTCTGATGCGCAGTACTTCAAAATGCAGTACGATGTGCGCCAGTACATTCCATTGAATGAAGGCCATGATTTCACGGTATTGCTACGCGGTAAAGTGGGTTATGGTAACGGCTACGGTACAACAGAGAATGGCAGTGATCAATTAATGCCATTTTATGAAAACTTTTACGCTGGTGGCTTTAGTACTTTACGAGGCTTCCGCTCTAATACTGTAGGTCCGAAAGCTGTTTATGTTGAAGGTTGTTCCGGTGGCGGCCCATCAGGCAACAACAACTGTGCTACGGGCACAAAAGATGCCGCGGGTGGTAACGCTATTGCATTGGCAAGTGTGGAGTTGATTGTACCAACCCCGTTTGCATCGGAAGAATTTAAAAACCAAATTCGTACCAGTCTGTTTGTGGATGCGGGTTCAGTGTGGGATACCGAGTACGACCTGAAAGATACTGATGGTAAGTACTTGTATGACTACTCTGATCCATCATTAATTCGTGCGTCATACGGTGCCGCGCTTCAGTGGATGTCCCCAATGGGGCCGCTGGTATTCTCGGTAGCTAGTCCGCTTAAGAAGTATGACGGTGACCAAGAGGAATTCTTTACCTTCACAATCGGACAGACATTCTAATTTTTTGAGGAGAACTCTTTTGAAACAATGGATCAAAGCAGCAAGTCTTAGCCTTGTCATTTTATCATCGTCGATGTATGCACAAGCAGCTGAAGCAGCACAAAAAGTCGGTTATGTAGCGACAGGTCAGGCCATGCAACAGTTGGCTAAACGCTATAATGTTACCGAAAAATTACGTAGCGAATTCAAAGATCGCATCGATGAACTTCGTAGCATCGAAAATCGCATGAAAACAAAAGTTGATAAAGCGAAGCGTGATGGTGAGCTACTAAGTGAATCTGACCGTACCAAGATTCAACGTGAACTTGCGTCACTCGATTCAGACTACAAATTAAAAGCAAAAGCGCTTCAAGAAGATCAACGTCGTCGTGGCGCTGAAGAAGAACAAAAACTAGTGATGAAAATCCGTACAGCAATTCAAAGTGTTGCGAAAAAAGAAGGCTATGACATCGTTGTTGATGCACAAGCTGTACTTTACGCAGATCCAAAAGATGACCTATCAAGCAAGGTTATCTCTGCTGTAAAATAATTGATTAAAGCGCCACAGATAACCTAAGCTGCTATGCGTTTAACGTATGGCAGCTTTGTTGTCTCTACCCTTAATGGTGGCGTCTAACAAAAAAGATAAGGTAACTCATGGTTGTAATTACCCTTGCTGAATTAGCAGACAAATTAGGTGCAGAGCTTCATGGTGATGGCACTGTCGAAATTCACTCTATTGCTGGCACTGAGCAAGCTGGTGAAGGTCAAATTACATTTATTTCAAATAGTAAATACCGAAAGCAACTTGCTGACTGCCAAGCTTCGGCTGTCATGCTACAAGAAGGGGATCGCCCTTTCTTTAATGGCAATGCATTAGTGATGGCGAATCCTTATTTAGGTTATGCCAAGGTAGCTCAGTTGCTTGATACCACGCCTGCAGCCGCGAACGATATTGCAGCATCAGCATACATTGCAGATGATGCCGTCGTGGGCAAGGGTGTTGTTATTGGCCACAATGCCGTGATTGAATCTGGCGTTAAGCTGGGTGATAACGTGCAAATTGGCGCAGGCTGTTTTGTGGGTAAAGAAGCCGAGATTGGTGCTAATACTAAACTGTGGGCAAACGTGACTGTTTACCACCGCGTGACATTAGGCACTGATTGTTTAGTACAATCAGGCACGGTATTGGGTTCTGATGGCTTTGGTTATGCGAATGACCGTGGTAATTGGATCAAAATCCCTCAACTAGGTTCTGTTCGTATTGGCAACCGTGTTGAAATTGGTGCATGTACCACGATTGACCGCGGCGCATTGGATGACACTATTATCCATGATGGTGCGATTATCGATAACCAATGTCAGATTGCTCATAATGTATCGATTGGTGAAAACACTGCAATTGCAGGTGCAACTGTGATGGCTGGTAGTTTAACCGTAGGCAAAAACTGCTTCATTGGCGGCGCAAGTGTATTTAACGGTCACATGGAAATTTGTGATGGTGTGTCGATTGCAGGTATGGCGATGGTGATGCGTCCGATTACTGAGCCGGGTTTCTACTCGTCAGGTATTCCGCTTCAGCCAAACAAAGAGTGGCGTAAAACGGCGGCACGCGTTATGAAAATTGACGACATGCATAAACGCCTGCGTGCTGTTGAGAAAAAAATAGACGCTGAAGGCTAATGCCAGCGCCATGTATGCCGATATAAATGGGCAACGTGCGATTGTGTTCTACGGCTCTTAATATCGTAGGACACTTCATTTCCTTGCTATTTTAGCTTTGATTCATCGAACTCGGCTTTGAAATAGCAGCGAATTGAATAACCAAAGTAACATTGTTATTTTGCGTTTCACTTTACTGACAGGAATCCAAGTTTTGACTTGCGAGAACAAAACGTTAAACATCACTGAAATTCAAGAGCTTCTTCCTCATCGTTACCCGTTCTTAATGATCGATCGCGTAACCGATTACGAAGAAGGTAAAACACTAACGGCAATTAAAAACGTTTCAGTGAACGAGCCGCAATTTACTGGCCACTTTCCAAAAATGCCAGTATTCCCAGGTGTAATGATCCTTGAAGCAATGGCACAGGCGACTGGCTTATTAGCATTCAAAACATTTGGTGCGCCAGCTGAAAACGAACTTTACTACTTTGCTAGTATTGATAAGGCGAAGTTCCGCAAGCCTGTTGGCCCTGGTGATCAGCTGATCATCGAAGTGGAATACCTGAAAGAGCGCCGCGGCATTGCTATGTTTAATGGTGTAGCAAAAGTTGATGGCACAGTTGTTTGCTCTGCTGAACTAAAATGCGCAAGACGAGAGTTTTAATGATTCACGAAACGGCACAAATTCACCCTTCTGCTGTAGTGGAAGAAGGGGCTAAAATCGGCGCGAATGTGACGGTTGGTCCATTTACCTATATCACTAAAGATGTAGAAATTGGCGACGGCACAGAAGTGATGTCTCATGTTGTGATTAAAGGCCCGACGGTCATTGGTCAGGATAACCGCATCTTTCCGTTTGCGGTTATTGGCGAAGAGTGTCAGGACAAGAAATTTAGCGGTGAAGCGACACGCCTCGTTGTCGGTGATCGTAACGTGATCCGTGAGAGCGTCCAGCTTCACCGTGGCACTACCCAAGATAAAGGGGTAACCACTGTTGGTAATGACAATTTACTTTGTGTAAATGCTCACGTTGCTCACGATGTAGTGATTGGCAATCATACCCACATTGGTAATAACTCCATCCTTGGTGGCCATGTTACGGTTGGTGACTATGCTGGCGTGATGGCGTTGTCTGCTATTCACCCATTCTGTACTGTTGGTGCTTATAGCTACATTGGTGGCTGTTCTGCGGTTGTGCAAGATGTACCACCATACGTATTGGCACAAGGGAACCATGCGACACCTTACGGGTTAAACTTGGTTGGCCTTCAACGCAATGGCTTTGAAAAGCCAGAGCTTCATGCTTTACGTCGAGCATACAAAGAAATTTACCGTTCAGGTAAAACATTGGCGGAAGTAAAGCCTGTGTTAGCTGAGATGGCAGAAGAATGGCCATCTATCGGTTTATTCTGTGATGCATTGAATAACACAGAACGCGGTATTATTCGTTAATGGCTAAACCTCTTCGAATAGGTATTGTCGCCGGAGAAATCTCCGGCGATATTTTAGGTGCCGGTTTTATTAAAGCGGTAAAAGCGCAATACCCAGACGCTGAATTTGTTGGTGTGGCTGGCCCTCGCATGATTGAAGCAGGCTGTGAAGCCTTATTCGATATGGAAGAGCTTGCTGTCATGGGGATTGTTGAAGTGTTCGGTCGCTTGCCTCGCTTGTTTAAAATAAAAGCCGAGTTGGTGAAGTACTTTTCAGATAATCCCCCCGATGTTTTCGTTGGCATCGATGCCCCCGATTTTAATTTGCGCCTAGAGCGAGACTTAAAAGAAAGCGGCATTAAAACGGTTCATTATGTGAGTCCATCGGTATGGGCATGGCGTCAAAAGCGGATTTTCAAAATTGAAGCTGCGACTAACTTAGTGTTGGCCTTCTTACCTTTCGAAAAAGCGTTTTACGATAAGTTTAACGTGCCGTGTGAGTTTGTTGGCCACACTATGGCTGATGCCATTCCGTTACAGACAGATCAGCTTGCTGCCCGTGAATTGCTAGGTTTAGATAACAGCAAACGTTGGTTAGCGGTATTGCCTGGTAGTCGTGGTGGTGAAATGAGCATGATAGCGACGCCATTTATTGAAACGTGTCGGCGTTTACACCAGCAACACCCTGACTTAGGTTTTGTGGTTGCTTTAGTGAATGAGCAACGTCGACAGCAGTTTGAGCAAGCATGGCGTGAAACCGCACCCGAGCTGAATTTCGTATTGGTCGATGACACCGCACGAAATGTGATGATTGCTTCTGATGCCGTATTATTGGCATCGGGTACTGTGTCTTTGGAATGTATGCTCGTGAAGCGTCCCATGGTGGTTGGCTATATTGTTAAGCCTCTTACTGCGTGGATTGCACGTCGCATGCTGAAAACCAAGTATGTTTCCTTACCCAATATTCTCGCGGATAAGGAATTGGTACCTGAGTTACTGCAAGAAAATTGCACGCCTGACAAACTGACTGAACAGGTTAACCATTACCTCAGCACCGATAACAGCGAATTAATGGCTGAATTTAATCAGCTTCATCAACGTATTCGCTGTAACGCCGATCAAAAAGCCGCCCAGGCTGTGCTTAACTTGATTGGCAAAACGACAGATCAACAAGCAGATTAATCATGAAAGAATTCGAACCATTTGTGTACCCGCAAGCAAATTGTATTGCAGGGGTAGATGAAGTAGGGCGTGGTCCACTCGTTGGTGCCGTGGTAACTGCTGCGGTGATCTTAGATCCTAATAACCCAATTGAAGGGCTAACGGATTCTAAAAAACTGACGGAAAAGAAACGTAATGTGCTGTTTGATGAAATCAAAGAAAAAGCATTAGCGTGGTCGCTAGGGCGTTGCGAACCTGCAGAGATCGATGAGCTGAATATTTTGCAAGCGACGATGGTTGCAATGCAACGTGCAGTTGCAGGTCTGCATATTCAACCTGACTATGTGTTGATTGATGGTAATAAAGTCCCTCAACTACCTATGGATGCTCAAGCCGTGGTAAAAGGCGATTTACGGGTGGCGGAAATCAGCGCGGCATCTATTATTGCTAAAGTGACCCGAGATCGTGAAATGGAAGAGCTCGATGCTCAATATCCGCAATACGGTTTCGCAAAGCACAAAGGGTACCCGACCAAAGCTCATTTTGAAGCGCTAGAAGTGCATGGTGTTATAGAACAACACCGTAGAAGCTTCAAACCTGTAAAACGCATATTGGGCATAGATTAATCGAGTTGCGCACGCACTGATTCGCTCACTAAAAATTTGTGTCAGAAGCGCGCTCCGTGCGGTGTTTTCTGGCACAATGTCCCTCTCGAAATTACCTATCTGATCTGGTTGTCATGGCAGAACCTCGTTTTATTCATCTTCGTATTCACAGTGACTTTTCAATGGTTGACGGCTTGTCGAAAGTACCTCCATTGGTAAAAAAAGTGGCTGAAATGGGCATGCCTGCAATGGCATTAACCGATTTTACTAACCTATGTGGTTTGGTGAAATTTTACTTTGCAGCGCACGGTGCAGGCATGAAGCCAATCATTGGCGCTGATTTCAAAGTGAAGTCGGAAGAGATGGGTGACGAGTTATGTGACTTGACGATTTTGGCATCGAACAACGAAGGGTATCAAAACCTGACGATGTTGATCTCGAAAGCGTATCAGCGTGGTCATTATCACCATCAAGTGGTGATGGATAAAGAGTGGCTGCTTGAGCATAAAGAAGGCTTAATTTTGCTTTCTGGCGGTAAAAGTGGTGATGTGGGTAAGGCATTACTCAAAGGCAATCAGACCCTGATTAACCGTTGTGTTGAATTTTATCAAACCCACTTTGAAGATAACTATTATCTTGAGTTGGTTCGCACGGGTCGCACTGATGAAGAAGCGTATTTGCATTTCGCGGTAGAACTGGCTGAGCAGCAAGGCTTGCCTGTTGTTGCGACCAATGATGTACGTTTCTTAACGCCTGATCAGTTTGATGCCCATGATATTCGTGTGTGCATCCACGATGGTTACACTATCGTGGATCCTAACCGTCCAAAACTGTACAGCGATCAGCAATATTTACGCAGCGAAGAAGAAATGTGTGAGTTATTCTCAGACATACCTGAAGCGCTCGAAAACAGCGTAGAAATTGCTAAGCGTTGTAATGTTACCGTTCGTCTTGGAGAGTATTTCCTACCAAACTTTCCAACTGGCGATATGACTATTGAAGATTTCTTAGTCAAAGTGTCGGAAGAAGGATTAGAGCGCCGTTTAGCCTTCTTATTCCCTGATGAAGAAGAGCGTCTGAAGCGTCGTCCTGAATATGATGAACGCCTTAAAATCGAGCTCGACGTAATCAACCAAATGGGATTCCCAGGTTACTTCTTGATCGTAATGGAGTTCATTCAGTGGTCGAAAGATAATGATGTACCAGTAGGACCTGGTCGTGGTTCGGGTGCGGGTTCATTAGTGGCTTATGCCCTTGATATCACAGACTTGGATCCGCTTGAATTCGACTTGCTCTTCGAACGCTTCCTGAACCCTGAACGTGTATCTATGCCCGATTTCGATATCGATTTCTGTATGGATAAGCGTGATTTGGTTATCGATCACGTGGCTGAAATGTATGGTCGAGATGCGGTATCGCAGATCATTACTTTCGGTACTATGGCAGCAAAAGCCGTCATTCGAGACGTGGGGCGTGTTCTAGGGCATCCCTATGGCTTTGTTGATCGCATCTCTAAACTGGTACCTGCTGAACCGGGGATGACGTTGGCGAAAGCGTTTGAGGCTGAGCCTCAATTGCCACAGGTTTATGCTGCCGATGAAGAAGTCAAAGCCCTGATTGATATGTGTCGCATTCTTGAAGGTGTAACACGAAATGCCGGTAAGCATGCGGGTGGTGTTGTTATTTCACCCACTACCATCACTGATTTTTCACCTTTATATTGTGATGCTGAAGGTGGTAACCCAGTTACTCAGTTCGATAAGAATGATGTCGAAACGGCAGGCTTGGTCAAATTCGATTTCTTGGGTTTGCGTACGTTAACCATCATCGACTGGGCACTGGGAATGGTTAATCCCCGTCTTGTTGCCAATGGCGAAGAGCCTGTCAATATCGCGTCTATCCCTATGAATGACCCTAAGTCATTTGCGATGCTACAGCGTTCTGAATCGACCGCGGTATTCCAGCTTGAATCCCGCGGGATGAAAGATTTGATCAAACGTCTTCAGCCCGATAGCTTTGAAGATATGATCGCATTGGTAGCTTTGTTCCGCCCAGGTCCTTTGCAATCAGGCATGGTAGATAACTTCATCGACCGTAAGCATGGCCGAGAAGCGGTTTCATACCCGGATGAAAAATGGCAACACGACTCGCTAAAAGAAATTCTTGAACCCACTTACGGCATCATTCTGTATCAAGAACAGGTTATGCAGATCGCGCAGGTACTCTCTGGCTACACCCTAGGTGGCGCCGATATGCTTCGTCGTGCGATGGGTAAGAAAAAACCAGAAGAGATGGCGAAACAGCGTGCCACTTTCGAAGACGGCGCGATTAAGAACGGCGTAGACGGCGAGTTGGCGATGAAAATCTTCGACTTGGTAGAAAAGTTTGCGGGCTATGGTTTTAACAAATCCCACTCCGCAGCATACGCTTTGGTTTCTTATCAAACACTTTGGCTAAAAGCGCATTATCCAGCAGAATTTATGGCTGCGGTAATGACTGCTGATATGGATAACACTGATAAAGTTATCGGCTTGGTAGATGAATGTCTTCGTATGAAGCTGAAGTTACTGCCGCCTGATGTAAATAAAGGTTTATACCGTTTCAATGTCGATGATAACGGTGCCATTGTTTACGGTATCGGTGCAGTCAAAGGGGTGGGTGAAGGCCCAATCGATAATATTATCGAAGCCCGTAATAAAGGCGGTCATTTCAAAGATTTGTTTGATTTCTGTGCCCGAATAGACACTAAAAAAGTCAATAAGCGTGTATTGGAAAAATTGATTAAAGCCGGTGCAATGGACCGTCTAGGGCCAAACCGTGCAGCTATGATGGCGACGTTAGATGCGGCGATTAAAGCGGCGAGTCAGCACCATCAGGCGGAAGCATTTGGTCAAGCAGATATGTTCGGCGTACTGACGGCGGCACCTGAAGAAGTGGAACATGCTTACGCGAACATCCCTGAATGGCCTGATGCTATATGGCTAGAGGGTGAACGTGAAACATTAGGGTTATACCTAACTGGTCACCCGATTAATGCGTATTTATCTGAGCTAAAACATTACACAACGTGGCGCTTGAAAGATGCGAATCCAACCGGACGTGATAAAGTAGCGACTGTTGCAGGTTTAGTGATAGGCGCAAAAGTGTTTACCACCAAACGCGGCACACGAATTGGCGTTATTTCATTGGATGACCGTTCAGGTCGAATGGAAGTAATGTTATTCTCTGAAGCGTTAGAACGTTACGTCGATCTGATTGAAAAAGATAAAATTGTGGTCGTAACAGGACAGGTCAGCTTTGATGATTTCAATGGTGGCCTTAAAATGTCCGCGCGAGAAGTGTTAGATATCTCTGAAGCAAGAGAAAAGCACTTAAGAGGTCTTGCCATCTCGGTCACCGAGGGGCAGATTGATGAACAGTTTTTTGCACGCTTCAGCCAAGTGCTGGAGCCACACAAAGCAGGTACAGTACCTGTGAACGTGTATTATCAGCGCTCGAACGCACGCGCTAAACTCACCTTAGGCACAGAATGGCGGGTGACGCCTAGTGATAAGCTAATCCTTGATCTCAAAGGGTTGTTGGGTGAGAAGCAAGTCGAGCTTGAGTTTAATTAATAATGTCTGTGATCGCTTACGATGATAGACAAAAGGATTTTGAGTGGTATGAGCCTGAACTTTCTTGAGTTTGAACAACCAATTGCTGAACTAGAAGCCAAGATTGAAGCATTACGTGATGTTTCTCGTCGTGATGAATCTGCGTCGGTTGATCTGGATAAAGAAATTGAACAACTAGAAAAGAAAAGCCTAGAACTGACTAAGAAAGTATTCAGTGATTTAGGTGCGTGGCAAGTTGCCCAAATGGCACGTCACCCTCAGCGTCCTTATACGTTTAATTACGTTGAGCACATTTTTGAAGAGTTCGATGAACTAGCCGGTGACCGTGCGTTTGCTGACGATAAAGCGCTAGTGGGTGGTATTGCACGTATTGATGGTCGCCCTGTGATGATCATTGGACATCAGAAAGGCCGCGAAACCAAAGAAAAAGTGTTACGAAACTTTGGTATGCCGAAGCCAGAAGGTTACCGTAAAGCCCTTCGTCTAATGAAAATGGCTGAGCGTTTTAAAATGCCGATTATCACGTTTATCGATACAGCGGGTGCATACCCAGGTGTCGGTGCAGAAGAGCGTGGTCAATCTGAAGCTATCGCAACTAACTTAAAAGCAATGGCTGGCCTTACTGTGCCAATCATTTGTAATGTTGTTGGTGAAGGCGGTTCTGGTGGTGCATTAGCTATTGGTGTGGGTGATTGCGTGAATATGCTGCAATACTCAACGTACTCAGTGATCTCACCTGAAGGGTGTGCATCTATCTTGTGGCGTGATTCAGATAAAGCGCCACAAGCCGCTGAAGCTATGGGTATTACCGCTGGTCGTCTAAAAGAACTAGAGCTAATCGATAATATTATTGAAGAGCCGTTAGGTGGTGCACACCGTGATGTGGCTCTGATGTCTGAAAGGCTAAAAGCGCAGTTTAAAGCAACGCTTGATGAGCTTGATGCACTAGATACAGAAACCTTGTTAGAGCGCCGTTACCAGCGCTTAATGAGCTACGGTTACTGCTGATAGTCAGTGACTAAAGTAATAACAAATTCAATGGGGCAGCCTAACTAGGCTGCCCCATTTTTTATGCTTGTTTTCCCTTTCTTTGTACGTCTTATTTCTTCTCATTGTTATACTGACGCCGTGTTTATTTTCAACGATCATGGTTGCTATGTCTCGCTCGCTGCTTTATCGCCAGCTTCATCTTTGTTTACAGTCCCACTCGCCTAAGTCAAAACGTTTTGTTTTAGCCTTGAGCGGCGGTATCGATTCGCGTGTATTGCTGGATGTCATGGCCGAGTACCTTACGTTACATCCTGATCACCAGTGCGATGCTGTTCATGTTCATCATGGATTAAATGTTCATGCGAATGAGTGGGCAGAGAAGTGTTATCTGTGGGCGAAAGCGGTTGGTATTCAGTGTTATGTCGAACGAGTTACTTTAATGAAAGACTCTGGAGATAGCCTTGAGCAACTAGCACGAGATGCCCGTTATCAAGTGTTGGCAAAACACATCAAACGTGGCGATGTTTTACTGACTGCGCAACATGCAGATGATCAGGTCGAAACCTTGCTGCTGGCACTAAAGCGAGGCAGTGGACCGGCAGGTTTGGCCGCAATGCCTGTTTCAACATCGTTTGCCAACGGCCATCATGTTAGGCCATTACTACAAATAAGCCGAGTGGATGTCGAGGCATATGCCGAGCAGAAAAACCTTGATTGGGTAGAAGATGACAGTAATCAAGATACTCGTTTTGATCGTAATTTTTTGCGTCATCAGATAACCCCATTATTAGTACAGCGTTGGCCTGGGTTACGTAAAGCTGTTGCTCGCAGTGCTGCCTTATGTGGTGAACAAGAGGCCTTACTTGATGAACTCTTAGCAGACAAGCTTGCACTTGCTACTGCTGTTGATGGCAGTTTAGCCTTGAGTGAACATACGCAAGAGCGATTAGGTAAAGCCCTGATCCGACAATGGCTTCAACGGCAAGGTGTCGCGATGCCATCTTGTGCTCAGCTTGAGCAAGTATGGCACTCAGTGGTGCTCGCGCAGCAAGATGCCAATCCACAACTGAATTGGCAACAGCACCAAATTCGACGTTATCAACAGCGCCTATACCTAGTGCAACAATGGCCTGATATCCAAGATGTTCAGCTGCCTATCACATGCTCTGTACCGTGTGAATTACCACAAGGGTTAGGTCGAGTGACGCTTATGCCAAGCAAACATGGTCAACTTCGTTTACCTCAAAACGATGAGATTATTTCGGTTCGTTTCAACCCTGAAGGGATAAATGTAAAGCCTGTTGGTAGGGTAGGTAAGCGTAAGCTGAAAAAGCTATTCCAAGAGTATGGGGTGCCTAGTTGGAACCGTCGCCGTACCCCATTGGTTTATTATGGCGATCAATTAGTGGCGGTTGCTGGTCTCTTTGTGGTGGATGGTTTTGCTGGGCAAGAGTGTGAACTCACATGGCACAATCCGCTATCCGATTGATATTAAAAGTGCATTGGAAAGGTAAAGCAGGCACAATTACTAGCAGGAAACTACAACTATAAAAGAGGACCTCATGAAGAAAGTTCTTACACTTGCACTGTTAGCCACTGTTATGTCAGCACCTGCTCTTGCTGGCGACCCTGCTGCGGGTAAAGCGAAAGCCGCCATTTGCGCAGCCTGTCATGGCGCAAATGGTATTGCTGTTATTCCAGGTTATCCCAATCTGAAAGGGCAAAATGAGCAATATCTCGTTAACTCGTTAAAAGCTTACAAGAATAAAGAGCGTACAGGTGGCATGGCGATGGTGATGCAGCCACAGGCTTCCATGCTTAATGATACGGATATTGCTAACGTAGCCGCATATTTTGCTCAAATGAAATAATTGCTCTAACTGTAATATTGAATAACCGAAAAGCCGCTTGATCACTTGATGATCAAGCGGCTTTTTTCATTGGTAACGTGGCGTTTTTAATGAGTAAGAGCCGTGACCTTTATAGGGGAAGAGGCCGCTACAGTTGAATACAAGCAGTACCCGATAAAATGTAGTGATTAACGGATGTGATAATTCTTTCTATAAGGTGATGAATAATTGTTCAGTTGGTCATTCTCTAGTTGCTAAAAATAACAGAAGATATTATTGTACTAGCACGCTGATACATTATTGTTGCTGTCGTTATTATTGTTGTCTAGGAGTCATTATGAGTAAACCATCCACACTTGGGGGCGCGTGCATTATCGCCAGTGTTTGTGTTGGGGCTGGCATGCTTGGTTTGCCAAGTGCCGGTGCAGGTGCGTGGACGTTATGGAGTGTGGTGGCCATCTCTTTCACAATGATCATGATGACACTTTCTGGATGGTTGTTACTAGAAGCACTTAAGCATTACGAGTTTAAAGCCTCATTTAATACCGTCACCAAAGATTTATTAAACAATAAACTTAACGTTATTAATAACCTATCTCTTTATTTTGTTGGTGGCATTCTGCTTTATGCTTATATCTCATCATCAGGTATGATTTTTAGTGACATCTTGGGTGTGACGCGTGAATTGGCTTCTGTCCTGTTTGTTGCATTCTGTTCAGCTTTTGTATTGCACTCGACCCGTGCTGTTGATCGTATTTCTATTGTACTGATCCTCTTTATGGTCATCAGCTTTGTATTGGGTATCTCTGGATTAGCTTCAAATATCAGTGTGCCTGTGTTGTTTGAACAAGCTCAAGGTGGAACCCCATACTCGGCTTATGCACTCGCTCTATTGCCTGTCGCGCTAACATCATTTGGTTACCACCACTCGGTCAGTACGATGCGTGATTACTACCAAGATGAACACCAAGCTAAAAAGGCGATCCTTGGCGGGACGCTAATTGCCCTTACGTTTTACTTAGGGTGGGTGATCTGTATCTTTGGTAATGTATCGCGTGAGGCGTTTGGTCCTGTTGTGACTGCGGGTGGCGGGGTCGATGTATTGATGTCGGCGCTAACTTCAGCGATAGATTCAAATAGCATTCAACAAGCACTGCATGTCTTTTCTATTGCCGCGATCGTTTCATCTTTTATCGGTGTGGGTTTAGGTGTGTTCGATTACTTAGCTGACTTTTTTGGCTTTGGCGATACTAAGCAAGGAAGATTAAAAACCTGGGGTGTAACTTTTCTTCCTCCGTTGGTTTTCTCGTTAGTCGCACCATTTGGTTTTGTTGCTGCAATTGGTTTAGCCGGTGCCGCCGCTACGATTTGGACCTGTATTATCCCTGCTATGTTGGCAAAAAAATTACGTCAAAGACAGCCAGAACAAGAAGGGTTTGTAGTACCTGGTGGCAATGTGACTATTTATGTAGTGATCGCATTCGGGGTACTGACTGCTGCGTTCCATTTACTCGCGATGGCGAACTTACTGCCTATCTTTAAAGGTTAGGGAATCTGCGAAGTAGATACATGAGCATGTATTCGTGCAATAAAAAACGGAAGCTTTGGCTTCCGTTTTTTATTGATCTAAATTTGTGAGTCTTTTGGGGCTAGCGCCTTAACGAAATTGCTTTGCTTCCGGCAAGTAATCAAACCCTGCACTCGCCAAACGAGCAATCAGCTGGGCCTTATCAATTTCGTAATACTTCACCAGATTATCAAGGTCACCAAACTCATCACGGATCTTCATATTGACGATGCTCATCAACATCACGGCATCCATGGTTTCAAAGTTGGTTAGCTTCATGATTAATCCTCGTGATCGCTCATTAATAGGTTAGCAGCAGCGTATGCTGCACGCTCACGCACTTCTTTGGGTAAATCCGTATTCGCAGCAACGTAGTCAAGCGCCTTAATCGCACAGTGAATCGCATTTGGGATATAACCAAGTTCACCACCACCAATTTGGGCGTAGTTCATTCGGATTAATTCGCAACACTCATGTACTTTCATTAGTTCATCCTTAATTAAATCATTAGCTCAATGTACCAGTGTCAGGTGCCGGTAGATTCAGCGAATGATTCACATTTGCAGATTAGTATACCGTGAATAGCGAGGCTTTGATCAATATTAAGAAAGAGGATTAAAAGGGGATACTAACGTGCTAGGTGTGGTTATTTTTGGCGCTTGTGTTGGTACAGTTGGCGATCTGCTCGATCAATTAACGAAATTGATGTATCGCCTTTTTGATAGTGCGCATAACCCAAAGACACGCTGATATTAAGTGCGCGTAATGTTTGGTCTTGCTTCATTAATAGTTGGATACGAGTTGCTACCTTACTGGCAGACTCCCCCGTTGCGGGTTGGAGTAGCGCGGTAAATTCATCCCCACCTAAACGATAACAGCGATCGGTTGCACGCACGGCATCTTTTAAAATGGTCGCAAATCGTCGGATCACTTTATCGCCATCAAGATGACCAAAGCGGTCGTTCACTTGTTTAAAGTTATCCAAATCAAAAATGATTAGAACAAGCCCTACATTGCGGCGTTCGCTTAATGCTATGGCATGGCGGATATCTTGTTCAAAGCTGGTACGGTTTCCCAAGGTCGACAAGTAATCTTGTAGAGCGAGATTTTTCACTCGACGGTATTCAATCGCATTTGCTAATGGGCCGGCAAACAGTCGATGGTAGGTATGAAGCAAGTTGATTTCGTCTTGGTCCAGTTTGTAAGGGGTACAGTACTGGAGTTTGCCGAGCTCATTTTCACCGAAGCGAAGTACAAATGTTTGACGATACTCGGTCGCTTTACCTCTACGGATCAGAGTCGCTGTGCCCTCTAACTCCCAAATTAGCCGATGAATATCAATTTGCTTTTCCATTTCACGAGTGAAAATTTCAAATAGCAGTGCTAAATCAAGCTTGCCTTGGAGCTTCTGTAGGATCAATAGGCGTACGTCAGCACCGAGCGGTTTTCTTCTCGGTTTCTGTGGTGCATCCGCATATTTATCCCAAAGAGCTGGATCCATATCATCATCGAAATAAAGGGTGGGCAATCACTATATGCAAAATTCAGCGTCGATCAACCGTTTGTTGTTAAAATTGATAATAATTAACTGATTCTATTTTAAAAAGTTTCTGAGTTCGCCTTCTTGTCGTAGTGCATCTTCATATCCGAGCTGTATGAGTGATTTGATGTAACCTGGCTCAAACAATATATAGCTCGTAATGGCAGCATCGTCTTGAGGGCTGATCCCTATCATTCTCATTAATGCCCGTGTCATTGGTGGCAGGTAGCAGTAATTGTCTTGCGCGAGCGGCTCAAAAGATTGGCTTGGGAAAAGGTGAATATGCTCGACTACCTTCATATTGAGATTTTCTCGTGCAGTCGTAGGTAAGGTTTGTAATAAGCGATTAGTTCGATCGAGATGCTCTAAATCAGCGGTTAATGTATCGCTGAAAATAGTATCCATTAAATGGCCACCTAAGGTTGCTAACCCCGGTGTTTGAATATGCTCAGACGGTTCAATTTTCTGGTTGATTAAGTTAATGATCAGAATTTTGTCAGCGCCCATTTTGAGTGAAGGGCGTAATGGGGCTAATTGGTGAATAGAACCATCCCCATAATAATGGCGACCGATACGACTGGCGGGGAAAACTAAAGGAATAGCGGCAGATGCCATTAAGTGATCGGTATTGAGCATAGCGCGGCGGCCTTTAGACTTAGCGCGATCCCACTCCGAGAGGTGGGATTGGCCTTGAAAGAAGCTTACTGATAAACCGCTTTTGTAACTTGAGGCCGTAATGGATAGTCCCTCTAAGTTGCCAGCCATGATCTGTTTTTCAAGTCGATCGTAATTGTGGACTTGGTTGAGCAATTCGCGCAATGGACGATTATTAAGTAAACCAAATGGTGGCCTTTCATGGTGCTGAGCTTGCATTCGGGCGTACCACTGGTGGGCTAAATAGCCCGTCATGCCTAATGGACTGGATTTAAAAATTCTACGGCTGTGGAGTCGCCCCCAAATCCATTCTAGTTTCTTCACACCAAGGCGAAAACAGGACGCGTAGCAGGCGATAGAGGTGGCGTTGATGGCTCCTGCGGATGTACCACAGTAAATAGAAAAAGGGCTGTGATGTACCCGTGGATACCATTCTGAAATGGCTTTGAGTACACCCACTTGATACGCTGCGCGCGCACCGCCACCACTGAGTAATAAACTGATTTTAGGCTTATCCTTTGCCATATCAACATCCTGACTATCTTTGTTTAACTATACAAGGTCTTGTCTGGCAGGATAAGTCTTTTTCGATTAGGCCGAAGGCGGACCAATAAAAAAGCCTCCACGAGGGAGGCTTTAAGATATTGCTTAGAGAGAAGGATTAAGCCATTTTTTGCTTAATAAACTCAACCATCTCAGCAACAGGTACACCGACCTTGCTGCCGTCTTTACGGTCTTTGTATTCCATCTCGCCATTTTCAAGGCTACGGTTACCGATAACGATAGTGTGAGGGATACCGATCAGTTCGTGATCTGCAAACATAACACCAGGGCGCTCTTTACGGTCATCGAATAGTACTTCGATACCTGCAGCAGTCAGGTCAGCGTATAGCTTCTCAGCGGCTTCTTTAACTTCTGCAGACTTCGCCATGTTCATCGGTACGATGGACACTTGGAAAGGTGCAATCGCTGCAGGCCAGATGATGCCGTTTTCGTCGTAGTTTTGTTCAATAGCTGATGCAACAACACGTGACACACCAATACCGTAACAACCCATTTCTAGAATTGAGTTTTTACCGTTAGAGTCAAGTACGCCACAGTTCATTGCTTCTGAGTAGGCAGTTCCTAATTGGAAGATGTGACCCACTTCGATACCACGTTTTAGTTGTAGAGTACCTTGACCACATGGGCTTGGATCGCCTTCAACAACGTTACGTAGATCTTCAACTTGACCAAGTTCAACGTCACGACCCCAGTTAATGCCGAAGTAGTGCTTATCGTCAACGTTAGCGCCAGCGCCAAAGTCGCTCATTACTGCAACCGTGCGGTCAACGATGAATGGTAGTTCAAGACCAACAGGGCCTAGTGAACCAGGGCCTGCGCCGATCAGTGCACGAATTTCTTCTTCTGTTGCCATCTCTAGTGGAGCAGCAACTTCTTTTAAGTTTTCCGCTTTTACTTCGTTAAGCTCGTGGTCACCACGGATGATAAGAGCAACGATTGGAGCTTCGATTTCGTCAGATGCTTTGAAGAATAGAGTCTTAACTGTTTTCTCGATAGCCAAATCGTGCTGCTCAACAAGCTCAGCAATCGTTTTTGCGTTTGGCGTATCAACCAGCGTCATTTCTTGCGTTGGTGCTGCAAGCTCAGTGGCAGGTGCTAGTGCTTCTGCTTTTTCGATGTTTGCTGCGTAATCAGACTCTGAAGAGAATGCGATTAAATCTTCGCCACTTTCAGCCAGTACGTGGAACTCCTGAGAGCCACTGCCGCCGATAGCGCCAGAGTCAGCCAGTACTGGACGGTACTCAAGACCCATACGGTCGAATGCTTTACAGTAAGCATCGTGCATTGCATCGTAAGACTTTTGCAGGCCTTCTTTGTCGATGTCGAAGCTGTAAGCATCCATCATGCAGAATTCACGTGCACGCATTACGCCAAAACGAGGGCGGCGCTCGTCACGGAATTTAGTCTGGATTTGGTACAGATTTAGCGGAAGCTGCTTGTAAGAGCTGACTTCGTTACGCACAAGGCTAGTAATAACCTCTTCGGCTGTTGGGCTAAGTACAAACGGACGAGCGTGACGGTCAGTAAAGCGAAGTAGTTCAGGACCCATCTTTTCAGAGCGACCTGTTTCTTCCCAAAGTTCAAACGGCTGAACAACGGGCATCAAAGTTTCAACTGCACCGGCATTGTTGATTTCTTCGCGAACGATGTTCTCGACCTTACGTAAAACACGCAGACCAGTAGGCAGCCAAGTGTAAAGACCTGAAGCCAGCTTACGGATCATACCTGCACGAAGCATTAGCTGGTGGCTAATAACCTCTGCGTCGTTTGGAGTCTCCTTCAGGGTAGAAAGAAGATATTTACTGGTACGCATTGATGGTATCCGTTTGTTGATAAAAATTTATGTGAAGGGATCTATATTATCAGCTAATCCGTTACTCGCCAAAGGATTCATCATCAATTGGCTCTAATGCAATAACGGTAATTGCGTCAAAACTCACGCTGAACCTGACATTATAGTTAAACAGATGTACGGCGTATTGTTTATTGTCAGTTTTCCCTTTTTTGTAAGCTGGGCGGGGATCTTGCGCCAGCACTTCACTGATCACTGCTTGATGATAGGCAGCTTGGCCTTTTTGTAGCTGCTTAACCGCAGAGTCACTGAAAATGACGGGTAAAGTTTGCGGTTCTGAGGCTGCAAATCCTCCTTGGGCATTCGATAAGCTATCGGAGTAAGGGATGTAAGGTTTGATATCCACAATAGGAGTACCGTCAACCAAATCAACGCCACCTAATTCAATGATCACATTGCCATTTTGTTGGCGTACCCCTTTCAACTCTACCGCTGACATGCCGATGCCATTGGGCCTAAAAGTCGCGCGGCTAGCAAATACGCCAATACGTTCATTACCGCCAAGGCGAGGTGGTCGAACGGTTGGGCGCCACCCCGCTTCTAGATTCTGATCAAATAAAAACAACAGCCACAAATGGCTAAATTGCTCTAAGCCGCGAACCGCTTCGGCGGTGTTGGCATCACCTTGCAATACGATTTCAGCCCGTGCACTTGGCACTAGCCCAGGTTGGCGAGGCACCGCAAATTTTTCTTTGTAAGGGGAGTGAATAACACCAACAGGTTCGATAGAAACAGACATACACGCATTCAAGTTAACGAGGATGAAGAAACTTTATCATAAATAAACAAGGAAGAAGTTGTTGAGAATAGCTATCAAGTGTTACATTATAACAAGTGTTATAATATAACATTAAAATCAAAGCGAATAATAAGGATAGCATCATGAAATCGGGTATCCATCCTGAATACCGCACAGTCGTTTTTCACGACACCAGCGTTGATAAATATTTTCTGATTGGATCAACACTTCAAACAGAGCGCACGATCACTTGGCAAGATGGCAAGGATTACCCGTATTACACCTTAGATGTGTCGTCAGAATCGCATCCGTTTTATACCGGTAAGCAGCGTGTTATTTCTTCTGAAGGGCGTATGGCTAACTTTAACCGTCGCTTTGGACAAATTGGTTCAGCAAAAGGATAAGATGATGAAAGTATTAAGTTCGTTAAAAAGTGCCAAGATGCGTCACCGTGATTGCCAAATCGTAAAACGCAAAGGCCGTGTCTATGTGATCTGCAAATCGAACCCTCGATTTAAAGCGGTGCAGGGCAGTGGCGGTAAGAAGAAATAGCGTGTGATTTGTACTGAAGGAAAGAAAACAATCAAGCCCCTTTTCGAAGGGGCTTGATATTAGGTTTGTTAGACATTATTGCCTAGCGATAGGGCTAAGTAGATTACCAGCCTTTCACTACACCACCTTGAAAGATGTCTTTTGCTGCAGTGTAAACCGTTTCTGATTGGTATGCTTTTACGAATGTTTTCACGTTTTCTGCGTCTACATTATCTTGGCGAGAAACAATCAGGTTTACGTAAGGTGATTCTTTATCTTCAACGAACACCCCGTCACGCTCAGGTGTTAGGTTAATGCTGCTAGCGTAAGTCGTGTTGATAATGGCAAGCTTCACGTCGTCCAGTGAACGAGGAAGTTGAGCTGCTTCTAGTTCAACAATTTTTAGGTTCTTTGGATTTTCAATAATATCAAGAACCGTTGCGGCTAGGCCTGAACCTTCTTTCAGTGTCAGTAAGCCTTGTTGTTGCAGTAGCAGCAGTGAGCGACCTAGGTTTGTTGGATCGTTAGGTACCGCGACTTGATCGCCATCTTGTAGTTCATCAACCGATTTAATCTTGTTTGAGTAACCTGCGATTGGGTAAACAAAGGTATTGCCAGCAACGGTGAATTTGTAACCGCGGTCAGTAATTTGCTGATCAAGATAAGGTTTGTGTTGGAACGCATTCACATCAATTGAGCCTTCTTCAAGCGCTGCGTTTGGTGACACGTAGTCTGTAAAGGTGATCAGCTCAACATCAAGACCGTATTTGTCTTTGGCTTCTTTAGCTGCCACTTCTGCCACTTGCGCTTCCGATCCAGCCATTACCCCAACTTTAATCTTGGTATTATCAACCGCGGCTTCTTTTTCACCACAGCCAGTTAGTACAAGTGCAGATGCTAACCCTGCGACTGCAAAAATGTTTTTTAGATTAAACGCCATGTTACTTCTCCTTTGCGGGGTATTCCCTGATTTTTTGCGTGAGTTAACTTGGCTAACTCACTGTCATAATATGTTGTTGTGTTCGGTGATACGTTGTTATTACGTGATACTAAGATTAGCGATGGTCGGTACGTTTGACTAAGTGATCACCAAGCGACTGAATAAGTTGTACTAAGATAACCAGCATAATGACGGTGATTGCCATGATGGTGCCATCAAAGCGTTGGTAGCCATAACGGATGCCCACATCACCTAGG
Organism: Photobacterium sanguinicancri; assembly: GCF_002265265.1. Lineage (GTDB taxonomy): Bacteria > Pseudomonadota > Gammaproteobacteria > Enterobacterales > Vibrionaceae > Photobacterium > Photobacterium sanguinicancri. The sequence continues at coordinate 13,618 of NZ_NOIF01000004.1, read as the reverse complement.
CCACCGCCACCTACGGTTCCGGCCATTGCCGAGTAACTTACCAGTGTTACTAAGGTGATAGTGACAGCGTTAATGATGCCCGGCAGCGCTTCAGGTAATAGTACTTTAGTTATGATTTGGATTGGCTTTGCGCCCATCGCTTGCGCTGCTTCAACTAGCCCAGTTGGAACTTCCAATAATGCCCCTTCAACCAAGCGAGCGATAAATGGAATCGCTCCGACGGTGAGTGGCACTATGGCTGCAGCTGTCCCGATCGAGCTACCTACAATAAAGCGGGTAAACGGTATAATCGCGACAAGTAGAATAATGAATGGGATTGAGCGACCAATGTTCACCACAATACCCAGTACTTTATTGAGTTTTGGGTTTGCCATTAGGCCGTTATTTTTGGTGAGGTGAAGTGCTACACCTAGCGGAATCCCCAAAATAAACCCAATAAGCCCAGAGGCTAATACCATAGTTAATGTTTGGCCAAGAGCTTCAATTAATAGTTGAACTAAGCGTTCGTTGGTTTGCCACCAAGTAGTAATAGAATCAAGCAACATAACCCAGTACCTCTACGTTAACTTTGTGATCGCGAAGGAAGGCTACCGCATTTTCGGCTGCTTGTTCCGTACCATAAAACTCAGCCAACATTAGGCCAAATTTCACACCGCCAGCGTAGTCCATATCTGAGCTTAAGATACTGATATCAATATTGAACTCACGTGCTACTTGGCTGATCAGCGGAGCGTCAACAGAAGCGCCTGTGAATTCTAAGCGGATGAGAGGGTAACTATTTTCAATTCGTTCAGCTGTCATCCGCGCTTTGTAATCTTCTGGAATAGAGAGATCCAATGTTGAGCGGATAAACTCTCGTGCGAGTTCCGTTTTAGGGTGGGCAAAAATATCGCCGACTGGGCCTTTTTCTACTAGCTCTCCATCGCCAATGATGGCGACTTTAGAACAGATGTTTTTAACCACATCCATTTCGTGAGTGATCAATAAAATGGTGAGGTTTAGTTTACGGTTAATCTCTTTTAGTAGTTCTAAGATCGACTGGGTCGTTGCTGGGTCTAACGCGCTGGTGGCTTCATCACACAGTAGAACTTTGGGCTCAGAAGCCAGTGCGCGTGCAATGGCAACACGTTGTTTCTGGCCGCCACTTAAATTAGCTGGGTAGCTGTGGTGTTTGTCTGACAGCCCAACCAATTGAAGTAGTTCTGTTACTTTGGCTTTTATGTCTGTTTTTGATTTATTCGCGAGCTCAAGGGGCAGGGCAACATTATCAAAAACGGTACGAGAAGAAAGCAGGTTGAAATGCTGGAAGATCATGCCGATTTTGCGGCGAGCAAGAGTTAATTCTTGATTGGATAGCTGAGTTAGGTCAACGCCATCGACAACCACTTGGCCGCGACTAGGACGTTCCAGTAAATTGACACAACGGATCAGGGTACTTTTACCAGCACCCGATGAGCCAATAACACCGAAAATAGTACCTTGTTCAATGGTAAGGTTGATATCACGCAGAGCATGTATTTCTAACTCTCCCTGATAAAACACTTTGTCTACTCTATTTATTTCTATCATCGAACTTCCTAGATACCAGATAAAATAATGCGTTTTGTGGTTATACGTATTGTATTTGTAACGCGTTTGTGCGAAAAGTTGAATTAAATCGCGTTATGTTGATAACGAGATTAGCAGTCTGGATGGCTAAGTCAATAGATATTTTTACGTCTAGATGGCTAAATGGATTTCGTGTTAAAAACACCCAGCTAAATCCTAACCTCGCTATATCTTCCTTAAAGCTGTAAATAGATGAATCGCAACTGCTGTCGTGCCATAATCTAGCGAAATGAAATATAGAGGGCTTACCTTTGGCCAAACCAGCAGTTTTTATCGATCGTGATGGTGTCATTAATGTTGACCGCGGTTATGTTCATACTGTAGATGACTTTGAATACATCGAAGGTGTCTTTGAAGCATGTAAGAAATTAAAAGAAATGGGCTACATGTTAGTACTTGTGACGAACCAAGCTGGTATCGCACGTGGTATGTACACTGAAGATGAATTTCTTTCTTTAACAGAGTGGATGGATTGGAACTTTGTTGATCATGATGTTGAGTTTGATGGGATTTATTACTGTCCGCATCACCCAACGGAAGGCCAAGGTGATTACTTACAAGCTTGTGAATGTCGTAAACCTAATCCAGGTATGTTCATCTCAGCGCGTGATTTCCTAAAAATTGATATGGAAAACTCCATCATGATCGGTGATAAAACCGATGATATGAAAGCGGCGCAAGCGGCCAATGTCGGTTCGAAAGTTTTAGTTCGTACTGGTAAGCCAGTGACAGAAGAAGGTGAAAGCCTTGCATCCGTTGTGCTAGATAGCATCGCAGATGTGCCAGCATGGGTTGCTGCGAAGTAAGTGTAATTCATTACGTTTATGTTCAAAAAAACAGGTCGCTTAGGCGACCTGTTTTCGTATTAGGGAAAGGGTTATTTATCGGTTATCAAGCGGTAGAATTTCTAATACTTGTTGATAACGATTGGCGAGTTTGAGCAGTTTCGGCTGTTGCTCTGAATCATCAAACTGAGTCAATGTAATGTGCTTAAGTTCAAGCGTGCTGTTATCGATACTTGGGTCTAGCAGTTGGTTTAATTCATTGGTGAATTGAATCATCTGTAGCGCTAACCCATTCGCTGGGCCTGCATAGTAACTTTGGCCATTCTGACGAACAAAAGTCTCTAGCTGGCTAACATGATCGTTACTGCTACGTAGTGAAACATACTGCGCTAATTTGTCACCGTTGGTGTAATAGCCTGTTTGGCTATCACTGAATTGCACGACCAATTTGAGTAACGCTTCAATCTGGCTGTACTCACCTTTATGTGGCAAGTTGTAGAAACGCTTGAGGTTCTTGGCGTAATAAGGCGTTGCTTCTACTTTAGTGTCTACTTCAAATGTAGTGAACTCACCTTGTGGCGCAACTGCTTTACCTTGGCGATCTCTAAATAACTCGGTGTCTAAGAGTGCTTGGGTATTGTTGGTACCCAAGGCAATGTCGTCTAGCAGTATTTTAAAAATATCGTATCTTGTGTAACCGTTGCCGCCCGCAGGAATAATGTAGGGTAAATCAACCAAGGCGCTATCTGTACGGTCAGTGGTACGACGAATGCCATCTCGCTCTAGTAATGCAGCCATCGCAGCAAACTTATCAGGCCAGAAGCCGTAGTAGTCAAACATGCCGACGTAGTTAAACTTCGGGTTCACGTTGGGTGCTTTACCGCTGTTGAGCATTTTACCAGCTTCAGCCTGGACTGTTTGTCCTTGGCTGGCTAAGTATGATTCAACGGCTGGGTGGAAACAGCTACGTGGCACTTCCCCTTGTTCTAGCTGGCTACGTACTGTGCTTTGATAGATAACATCATTGAGTGTGCGATAACTTATTTCTCCAGTCGTATCTTGCACTTCACATTGGTGGTCTGGTTGTATGACGATATTCACTAAGTTGTTTCTAAGCTCGTCGATACCTTGCGCCATGCCACAGAAGTAATCGAAATTAAAATCAGACACTGGCCATATTTCCATCTGACCAGTACAAACAGGATCAGTTTTGGCGATGAATAGGCGATCTGCATCACTCCAGCCGAGATATTGCGACATACGATCGAACATCTGAATGTTTTCACGCCAGTTCATGAAGGTGTTGACTCGACCTATTGCGTAATCACTTAGTGTTGACTCATCAAAGTTTTTGCGGTTATTACGCTGCGTATTTAATGGGAAGTGCTCGTAGTAACGCTGCCAATTGTAATCGTTGATTTCGCTGTGGTTTCGTCCTTCATCATGACGGTTACAATCGGTATTTAAGCTGACATTACCATCGGTACAGTACTTAAATTCGCGTAGCACTTTGTCACCAGGTACTTTGTCGCTCCATTTATCATCTAATACCGCATCGTTAACGGCTGCACTCAAAACACCATCGCTTAAGCGTGGGTCAAGGTGGGAGTTTTCAGCAAAGAAAGCGGTTTTAAGTTCTTTATCATAAGCGTTTAAGTTGAAGTACTCCGGTGATGTTGCGGATGAATCGGGTTTTGCACCGAAGGTTGATATTTCAACTTGGCGCTTATAGGCAAAACGCAATGCGGCTTTATCGTATAAGCCAAATACAGGGAGCGCGTCCATCATTGATGGGTTGTAATCCATGATAGAGCTATACGCTGGAATGTATTTTAAACCGTGATTATGCGCTTGCTGTTTGGTGAAGAAGTTGGTGTCATCATTACTGCCTTGGAAGTTATGGCGTAGCCCAAGATTGTGACCAATTTCATGGACTAATGTTTTCGCGTAATAAATGCCAGCTAAGATACGCCCAACATGTGTTTGCTGCTCAATTGTGAGATCGTCCCAGCGTTTAAGTTGGGTTTTTTCATTATCAGCCCAGACATATGCCTCTTCAGAGGTGAAATCGATTGATTGCCCTGCCACTATCATAGTCGGCAGCATTTTCTCTGTTGTGCTTGACCATAAACTAGAAACTGGGAACATATTGTGTTCAGCCCATAGGCGCTTTTCGAGTTCGTTAATTTTGATTAAATCAACGGGGGTAAGCGTATCTTGCGGAATTTTATTGAGTTCATTAAGTGCTTTTAATGCGCTCTCAAGTGGTTCGCTCGCCAGCATTTGTGCTGCTGGTGGTAACGTATTCGATATCACTGCGCCTTGTAAATCTGCCGAGCTTTCACCAAGTTGACCAGTACTTGCTGAATGGGAAAATGTCATCGGTTCAGTGGATTCAAAAGCCCCTTCTTCTATTGGCATTGGTTGTACATTACCTTGGTTATATTGGATCGCGATACGATCCCACAAGCGATGAGCAATGCTTTCTAGTACACCTGAATACTGGTTGACGTGTGCGTGGACGATCTCACCAGTAACTGGATTGACGGCTGATGGACCATAGCCAGCCAAGCCATTTTGTAGGGGTTCGTGAATTAAGTTAATGACGTTGTAGCGTAAGTCGCCTGATCGCTTACCAGAAGGCTCGTGCAGCGTAATTGCTGGTACACCAACTTTGGTTAGTTGTGGATTAATGCGTTCAATGACATCAAGGGTAATTTGCTTATAAAACTGGGTTGTTGGGTCAACATTGAAACTATCAGACAGGTGGTAATTGACGGTAGCTTGCGTTGGGTTGAAGCGATGCATGTAATGAATGCGGTTACCATCTTGAGTGTTGTTCCCTAAGTGATCGGGACGAGAGACTTGCGAGGCAAACATACCAAAAGTATCTTCATCGCCTTTAGGGTAAAGCACAGGTTCATAGTCTTGGCTTTGAACTGCATCAAGAGGGACAAATGAATAAAAGTTTGAAACCGTGAAAGTGAGGTTATTGAAATCGAGTCCGTCGTTGCCTTGAAATAAGGCATTAACTAAACAGTTCCACTTATTTGAAATTTGATAGTCTTGCTCAAGTTCAATATTCAGTGCGCCATCTTTTAATTCATAACCTTCCCAATCGGTAGCGAGTCGAGCGGGTCCTACGGCAGTATAACACCCTGTTGAATAGGTAAATAAATCATCCCAATCACGCTCTAATACAGCAAGTTTGGTATAATCAGGCGTAAAAAACTTTTTATCTTTCCAACTTACATCATCGTCTTTGTTTTCTTCTTCTTTATTTGTACAGTCATCGTAAGCATCTTCTTTACAGCGGTAATCTTGGTAAGTACCTGGTAGTTTAAGTAGTGGACTTAAGTTTGTGTCAATATCGGACCAACGACCAAAATCATTATTATTTATCTGAGCTTGGCTAATGACATCTGGGCTTAATTGGCGTACCTCTAAACCTTCCTCAGTATAGAAAAATCGAACCAATTTTTCTTGACCTTGCATAAATGGCGCCATGCTAACGGCATAACGTGGTGCTTTTGCCATTGATGGCATATAAAGATAAACTTGGTCAGTTTTAATATCTCTTTTAGTTACTTGTTGAGGATCTCTTTCAACAAGGTCATAACTTTGGTCATCAGCACCACAACCTGCGAGAAATAACGCAGAGATAATACTGGATGCGACCAGTGATCGTTTCATACAAACTCCTTTTGTATTTTAAAATGAATAGCCAACAGCGATTGAATATGTTGCTGTATTGAGATTGAATATGTCTATATCGCCAACAGTGCCACGCTCGGCATCGAAGTAGACACCTGAATTAGAGGTGGAAAGGGCGGTGTAAAAATGTGGTGTTATTTGCCAAAGACCCGTTAATGCGCCTGAATAGTCCCAGTCATATCGAGTGCCATGGTAGTTCCAGCCTGTACCTGCTAGAAGGGATAAGTTCACTTTAAAATCATGCCACTTATAACCAATCCCTGTATTAAATGATGCAACCCATTCGGTTAAGTTTTTCTCTCCCGCTGTTTTGTATTTATGAAAGTTCTTTTTAACTCTTGGCGTGAAGAAGTAATTAAAGTTGTCCCATTTATTAGTGATTGGCATCGAAAGTCGTAAAGCCGTATATAATTCATCTTTCTCTGATAGTTCCGACGTCGGTAAAGTTAGTTGGGCTGCATAACCAATATGGCCGGTTTCTCCCCATGGAAATATCTCATTATTCTTAATGCCAATAACGGTATCCGTTAAGTAAGTATCCGTTTCATCTTCATAAACGCGGTAGCCGCCAGAGTCGAGATAAAAAGTGTGGTTATTATTAAATGTGTAATTTAGATTGCCTGACCAATTTAAATTTCTAATGCTGCGGTGATCATCGGTATCAAAATAATTGGATGTGTACGTCAATGATAAATAACCACCAATATTATTAATATCAGCATGGCTACTATTAGCAAATAGAATATTTGCTACAAAAAAATAAAATATATGCTCTTTTGGGATTCCATTCCGTATTATGTTTTTTATTTCCATCATGTTCATCCATTAACAATATTATTGACGGTGCTTACTTTAATATTGTTACAGTTTTATATATAGCTCGGTCAATTTTTAGAGCTTGTTGAATATGCTGCTTAAATGCAATCTTATGGGTCATATGTGTCAGGGTAGTAGTATATTATGGTTTATAAATTCAACTAGCTACACTGAGGCTTTAATATTTAACTTAATTATGTGGAGGGGCGTTATTTTGCTCTTATGTGTTTATTGAGTTGAATTTGACACGGTACTAAATGATTACATTTGAGGTTGTTAGTGATAAATCACCCAAGAAATAGTTTGCTACCACTACTTAGTCTTATTGATGTAGGGTGATAATCCTTGTTATTAATTTTAATATGGTATTAAATTCTAATACAGAGCGACAAAGATAAATAACGACAAGGAGTGTCGTCGATGTTGTCATATTTTTTACGGCGGTTAATGTTGGTGATTCCTACATTTATCGGTGTAACCTTACTTATATTTACTATCACTCGATTTGTTCCGGGTGGGCCAGTTGAACGCCTACTTGCCAGTATGCAGGCCAAGGGGGATGTGCAATCTACTAGCACGGCTGTTGGCGGAAACAATGCGCTTTCGGATGATCAAATTGCTGAGCTGAATGCCTTTTATGGTCTTGATAAGCCTGTATTTGAAGCGTACACCGAGTGGTTGAGCAAACTTGTTGTGCTTGATTTTGGTGAGTCGACCCGTTACTACGAACCTGTTTGGGATATGATTGCTGAGCGTATCCCTGTTTCTGCTTTTTATGGTGGTATGACGTTTTTTATTAGCTACTTCATATCGATCCCTCTTGGTTATTTTAAAGCCATGCGTCATGGCAGTGTTTTTGATTCCTCCTCTTCCATTCTGATTTTTGTTGGTTACGCATTGCCGGGGTATGTGGTTGGTATTTTATTGATTACCTTATTTAGCTATCACTTAGAGTGGTTTCCGATGGGGGGCTTCGTTGGGGATGATTTTGATGATTACGAAACCATAGCGGAACAGTTTAAAGATATTATGTGGCATGCGGTATTACCGCTAATTTGTTATCTCATTGGTGATTTTGCCACGCTAACAATGACGATGAAAAATAACTTAATGGAAAACCTATCTGCGGATTATGTGCGAACAGCTATTGCCAAAGGTTTACCTTTTAAAACGGCGGTTCGTAAACACGCCTTGCGTAATAGCCTGATTCCTATTGCGAGCCACTTTGGTAATTCATTACTCTTTTTTATGAGCGGCTCATTTCTAATTGAAGTGATTTTCAATATAGATGGGGTCGGACTACTGGGGTATGAAGCTATTATGGAACGTGATTATCCCGTTGTGATGGGGATTGTTGCGATAAATGCCGTGTTACTCATGATAGGCAATATCTTGTCTGATATGTGTGTCGCGGTGGTTGATCCTCGTGTGAAATTTGGAGCATGAATCAATGACAATTAATCCATTAACTCGAAAAAAACTACTGCGATTTAAACAAATAAAACGAGGGTATTACTCTTTTATTATTTTATCTGTATTACTGCTTTTATCATTAGTCGCTGAATTATTTATTAATAGTAAAGCGCTCATCGTCAGCTATAACGGGCAATGGCATTTTCCTGTCGTAAGTGACGTACGTGCAGGATCGGAATTTGGCTTAGGATATAAAAAAGAGACCGATTATCGGGAGCTTCAAGCGCTATACCAGCAACAGTCTGAAGGCAATTGGGTATTATTACCTATTATTCCATGGGACCCGTATGAGCAAGATTTTAGTGGTGATTTCCCACCTACCGAACCGAACTTTGTCGATAAGCACTATTTAGGAACGGATACCATAGGCCGCGACATTGTAGCTCGGCTGGTTTATGGCTTTCGTATCGCAATGGGATTTGCGTTAAGTACTATGGTGATTTCTTATGTGATAGGCGTCGCGGTAGGGTGTGCGATGGGTTTTTGGGGCGGTAAGTTCGATCTTGTTGCCCAGCGTGTCATCGAGATTTGGTCCATGGTGCCATTCTTATACGTCATTATGATTTTGGTCTCGATCACTCAGCCCACTTTTTCGTTATTTGTCGCTATCAATGTGCTCTTTGGTTGGATGGGGATGACGTGGTACATGCGAACCATGACCTATAAAGAATCTGCCCGTGAGTATGTGATGGCTGCGAGAGCATTGGGAGCCTCTACTGCTCGAATTATGTTTAAACATATCTTGCCTAATACCATGGTAATGATTGTAACGCTTGCCCCCTTCACCATTGCTGCAAATATCACAGCATTAACTGCACTTGATTATTTAGGGTTAGGGTTGATGCCTCCGACGCCAAGTTGGGGCGACTTGTTACAGCAAGGCAAGTCGAATCTCGATTCACCATGGATTGTGGTGTCAGTTGTTACTGCGATTGTATTGGTATTGGTGATGGTGACCTTTATCGGAGAGGCGATTCGCGAAGCATTCGACCCTAAAAAATACACCCGCTATATTTAGATCAGAGCGGATCTTTTTCAATAAATTGGTTCATCACTAACACAAGGATGTATAACGATGAAGTTTTTAACTTTTACCGCTGTAGCGGCAGCGACCGCATTTCATTTTAATGTCCAAGCTGCACAGCTACCAGATAATTTGATGTGGGTATCGAATGCCAATGAACCATTATTTGCATCCGAAGAAGCGCAGTTCGGAGGTAAATTCCGAACCTATATTCAAAGTTTTCCGCAAACATTTCGGGTGATAGGCCCTGATTCTAATGGTGCTTTTCGTTCATGGCTGGTGGATAACCGTCCATCATCGGTTACACGTCACCCTGTTACTAATAAATGGATCCCTGAAATTACCGATGAGTGGGCATACGGAGATGATAATAAAACGGTTTATTTCAAGATTAACCCGAAAGCAACATGGTCTGATGGTAAGGCGATCACATCGGATGATTTCGCGTTTGTGTTAACGTTAATGCGTTCAAAAGATATTATCGATCCTTGGTATAACCAGCATTATACTGAGCAAATTAAAGAAGTTGTGAAATACGATGATCATACATTTGCGGTTGTTTCGACTAAGCCTCGTAATCGTGAAGATTTGATGATCTATAGTAACTTCCAGCCTCGTCCTGCTCATTTCTATCAGACTAAAAATGATAAAAATAATGATGGTATCGATGATAACTTTGTTCGCAAATACAACTTCAAAGCAGAGCCATCAGCTGGACCTTATTATTTAGATAAAGTGAAAAAAGGAAAATCACTGACATTTAAGCATATTGGCCAAGATTGGTGGGGCTACTCCAACCGTTATTTTCAGAATCGTTATAATGTTGAAAAAATTAGTATTAAAGTAATCCGTGATAACGATATAGCGAAGAAGCATTTTGAGAAAGGTAACATCGATACATTTGCTTTGCTTATTCCATCGCTTTGGCATGAAAAGTCAAACACCAAGCCCTATCAGCAAGGCTATATTCATAAGTTCTGGGGCTATAATCAAGTGCCTGAAGGGGCGGGTGGGATATGGATCAACACAGCCAAAGATAAGCTTGATAACCCGATTATTCGTCAAGGATTAGCGCATGCCATCGACTTTGATGGCATGATCACCAAGTTGCTACGGGGTGATTATACCCGTTTGCCAAATGGTGTTGGGGTTGGTCATGGTGACTACACCAATAGTGCAATTACAGCCCCAAAGTTCGCGCCTGAATTGGCAGCCCAAAAATTTGCGAAAGCAGGTTTTGATAAGGTGGGCGGAGATGGCATTCGTATTAATAGTAAAGGTGAGCGTTTAACGTTTGCTGTGACGTATGGTTACGCTCAGCACACACCGAGAATTGCTTATTTAAAAGAGCAGGCAAAAGAAGCAGGATTAGAACTAACACTTAATCTTGTGGATGGTTCGTCAGCGTTTAAATATGTATTAGAGAAAAAACATCAGTTATCTTTCCATCGAATGGGTACGTCTGAAATTCCTGCATACTGGGAGTATTTCCACTCAGACAATGCCAATAAAGTTCAGAATAACAACTTCACAAATTTTAGTTCGCCTGAACTCGATGCGCTGATCATGGCGTATCGTTCTGAATTCGATCTTGAAAAGAAAAAACAAACTTCGCGCCAAATTCAACAGTTAGTCAGTGAGGAAAACGTCATTATCCCTGGCTATATGGTGCCTTATACTCGTGAAGGTTACTGGCGTTGGTTGAAGTATCCGAAACCAGCGATGACCAAGTTGACTAAGTTTTTGTTCACTACTGGTACATTCCGTGACTATGGCACTTTCTGGATAGATCCCGTTGAATACAAAGAAACGAAAGCGGCAGTGAAAAAAGGACGAAAGTTTGAGCCGATGACGGTTGTTGATGAAACTTACAAGCGGTCCAGTTCGGAGAATAATTAGATGACAGACTCGGTGATTTTATCTGTGAATGATCTCGTCACTGAGTTCACGACAGATGGTGGTGTTGTTCGGGTATTAGACGGTGTGACATTCGATGTGAAAAAAGGGAAGACACTTGGAATTGTCGGAGAATCGGGTTGTGGCAAGAGTGTAACTGCCATGTCGATAATGGGGCTTTTACCTCGCCCTTATGGACAAGTAGTGGGGGGGCAGGTTTACCTTGATGGAACCGATTTACTTGGATTACCGCCACAAGACCTCTATCACATGCGTGGCAATCGTATCTCAATGATATTCCAAGACCCAATGACAGCCCTTAACCCGGTACACACCATAGGGAAACAAATTAATGAAGTGTTAGAACTACATCGTCCTGAACTGAATAAACGGCAACGATTCGATTATGCGTTATCCATGTTTAAAAAAGTGGGAATTCCTTCCCCAGAACAACGTATTCACGAGTACCCCCATAACTTATCAGGTGGTATGCGTCAGCGAGTGATGATCGCGATTGCACTAGCATGCCAACCCGATGTGCTGATCTGTGATGAACCCACCACTGCATTAGATGTGACCGTTCAAGCTCAAATTCTTGATTTGATGCGTGAGATCCAACAAGAAACTGGGATGGCAATTATCTTCATCACACACGATTTAGGTGTGGTTGCCGAAGTTTGCGACGACGTTGTTGTTATGTATGCGGGGCGAGCGGTTGAAGCTAGTGATGTTTTTAGATTGTTTGAGCAAGCTAAACATCCTTATAGTCGAGGATTACTGCAATCAATGCCTACGCTGAATGTAGGGCATAAGCAGCCGCTGCAAACGATCCCTGGCACTGTCCCGCAATTAGATGAGATGCCTCAAGGCTGTCGTTTTTGCACGCGGTGCCAGTTTATGACGAAGAAGTGTGAATCTCTGCAGCCATCTTGGGAGCGGCTAGGCAATACACATCTCGTGAGTTGTCACCATTGGCGAGAGGTACATTGATCATGGAATTACTGAAGATTAAAGATCTCAAAAAGCACTTCCATTCGGGTGGCGGTTTATTACGAAAGGGTTACTCGGTAAAAGCGGTTGATGGGGTAAGCCTTAGTTTAAATAAGGGAGAAACTTTAGGGTTAGTAGGGGAGTCTGGCTGTGGGAAAAGTACGTTAGGGCGAACATTACTTAAATTATTTGAACCAACAGCAGGAAAGATTTATTTCGAAGGTAAAGATATTACTTCGTTATCAGTAAAAGACATGCGGGTATTAAGGCAAGATATGCAAATTGTCTTTCAAGATCCTACCGAGTCACTCAACGCGCGTCATACAGTGGGTATGATTATCGAAGAGCCATTTGTTATTCACAATATTGGCACTGCAAGTGAGCGTAAAGTTTGGGTGAAAGAGTTACTGGTGAAAGTGGGTTTGTCTGAAAGTGCCGCTGAACGTTATCCCCATGAATTTTCTGGTGGCCAAAAGCAAAGAATAGGAATTGCTCGTGCTATCGCATTAAAGCCGAAACTTCTGGTATGTGATGAATCGGTATCAGCCTTGGATGTTTCTGTTCAAGCGCAAATTATCAATTTACTATTGGCTTTGCAGCAGGAGCTTCAGTTATCGCTTATTTTCATTGCGCATGATTTATCGGTAGTGAAGCATATATCGGATCGTGTTGCAGTTATGTATTTGGGTAAAATTGTAGAAACTGGCCCAACTGCTAACGTGTACACTCAGCCTTCGCACCCTTATACCCAAGCGTTACTGTCGGCGATCCCTATCCCTAACCCAAGATTGCGTAATCAAACTCGAATTATGCTAGAAGGTGAGTTGCCTTCGCCGATTAATCCTCCCCAAGGTTGTCGTTTTCACACCCGTTGTCGTTATGCCACAGATAAATGCCAAGCAAATCAACCGATAGAAGTGAATATATCAGCTAATCATAGTGTTGCTTGTCATTACCCTTTAGACGTTGCACCCAGTAAAATTAACAAAATAGAGGTATTAATTACCGATTAAAGGGTATTTGTTTAAAAAGTGTGCGGTTGATGTTTTTTTTGAATTTAAGGGTTGCCAGCTTTTGGGAACTCCCTATAATACGACCTCACTGACACGGAGCAAGGCGCTAAGCCCGCTACGAAGTCAGTATGTTCTTTAACAATTTGACCATGCAATCTGTGTGGGCACTCGTGAAATGAATAGTCAAAACTGTTCATTGTGACTTTTTAAGTAACAATGAATTTGGCATCAATGAACTGAGTGACCAATGCAAAACTTAAGTTTACTTAAGCTTTGGCACAGTCAATTCGAATATCATG